>JAICUZ010000041.1 GCA_025935595.1 Burkholderiales bacterium | reverse complement strand
TCGTCCGCATGCTCAAGGCGGGGAAGCTCGGCCGCAAGTCGGGCGAGGGCTTCTACACGTACGAGTAGCGCCGTCCGCTGCCCCGCCTAGCGTGGCCGTATGGCGATGTGCCATGCCTGCCGTAGGACGCTCCTCGCCGGCGAGCGCTACCGCGTCTGGCGGTGGGAGCGGCGTGATCGCACGGTGTGCGCGGTCTGCGAGCCCGAGGTGCAGGCGGCGGGAGCCGTTCGCGTGGTCGAGACGTACGAGACCGTGCGAGTCGGCGGCCTGACGCAGACCGTCAAGCGCGTGGCGTGACTCCGAGTCGCCGCGCCGCCCACGACAGCGAGCTGCCCTGCACGACGACCGAAACGAGCACGACCACGAAGACGAGGTCGTAGAGCCGGTGCGCGTCGGGCACGTGCCGCCCGACCGCGAACGCCGCCAGCAGGATCGGCACGGCTCCCTTCAAGCCGCCCCACATGACGAACGCGACCTCGCCGCGGCGGAGCGAGGTGGGTAGGAGGAGCGGGCCGAGCGCGACGGGACGCGCGACGAGCGCGGTGAAGGCGGCGAGCGCGAAGCCTTCGGCCCAGTCGACGCCGCTGAGGCTCCCGAGCGAGATCGTCAGCCCGAGCGCGACGAACACGACGATCTCGGCGAGCGTTGCCAGGCCGTCCTGGAACGCGTCGATCTCCGTCTTGAACGCAACCTCGAGGTCGCCGACGATGAGCCCCGCCACGAACACGGCGAGGAAGCCGGAGCCGTGCGCGACGGTCGCGGCACCGTAGACGAGTCCGGCGAGAGCAAGCGTGCGGATCGTGTGGAGGCCCGACGACGGAAGCGCCAGCCTTCGAAGCAACTGCCGTTCGACCAGGCCGCCGACGATCCCGAACGCGAGGCCGATGCTCATCTGGAGGGCGAACGTCTCGACGACGACCCAGAACGTCGCGTCGTGGTTCGTCGCGAGCTCGATCATCCCGATCATCAGCGCGATCCCGACCGGGTCGTTCGCGCCGGACTCGCCCTCGAGGAGAGGCTGCACGGTGCCGCCGATCGCACGGTCGCCCAGGATCGAGAACATCACCGCCGGATCCGTCGGCGCGATCGCTGCGCCTAGGAGCCCGGACGTCGTCCAGCCGAAGTCCAGTGCCCAGTGCGCGAACATCGCGATCAGGCCGGCGGTCGCGAACGTGCCGACGATGCCCGCTGCGGCCACGGGGACGGCGACCGTGCGAAACCGGCGCAACCCGATCGACGAGCCGCCGTCGAACAGGATCACGATCAGCGCGATCGTCCCGATCCGCTCCACCGCGTTCGTCGACGGCGCGAGCGACGGGGCGGCGTCCGAGGCGACGGCGGCCGCGACCAGGAACACTGCCGCCGACGGCACGGCGAGCCGCGCTGTGAGCTTGCTCGCGAGCAGTGCCGCGGAGAGCCCAGCCGCAACGAGGAGGACGTCCAAACCGAAGCTCGTCAGGTCCTCCACGCCGCAATGAACGTATCCGCAGCGGCCGTGTTTCGAAAAGTCCTTACTTTTCGCTGAATCACGGCATAATTCAGAAGGAAACACTGTGCTTGCCATGCGGCGGTTCTTGGTCATCCTGGTGTGCTCGCTCGCAGCCGTTCCCGCGGCGCTTGCGGGCTCGACTGCGAGCGGAGACGGCGTGCTCGAGCTAAAGGCCGTGTACGGGAAGGTGACGATCGGCAAGGCGGCCCAACCCGCGCGCGGGCTGCTCTGGGGACAGATGGACACCGGCAAGCTGATCGTCGAAGACCCGTTCCTCGGTGACGGGAGGATCCTCGTCACGGGGTGGGACACGAAGTCGTTCACGCCCGCGTCCACGTTCGACGGGACGTCGGCGCAGACCACGTACACCGGCGACAACATCCACTTCCGCGTCACCGGCGGGAAGTACCGGCTGATCTTCCGCGGCTCGGGCATCGACCTGACCGCAATCGGTGTCGGTGTCGCGTTGCTCAACGCGAGCGAGACCGCCGTCGACGCCGGCTACTACGCCGTCGACTCCGGCGACTGGGTTGCGGCGCCTCTCCTCACCGTCAAGGCGGTGCCGTTCGGGACACAGACCCCCCCGGCGCCGACGCCGTAGTGAGCGCCTCTACGCCGAGCATCCTCGTCGTCGAGGACGAGAGCTCGATCGCCTCGTTCGTCGCGCTGTACCTGAAGAACGCCGGCTACGGCGTTCGCACAGCCGCGACCGGCGGTGACGCGTTGAACCAGGTCGCGCAGGAGATGCCGGGGCTGATCGTGCTCGACCTGATGCTGCCGGACATCGACGGGATCGAGGTGACGAAGCGGATCCGCCAGACGAGCGACGTGCCGATCCTGATGCTGACCGCCCGCGACGAGGACGTCGACAAGATCATCGGCCTCGAGGTCGGTGCCGACGACTACCTGACGAAGCCCTTCAACCCGCGCGAGCTCGTCGCGCGGGTGAAGTCGATCCTGCGCCGCACGACGCCGGACCGCCGCGACCTCGAGAGCGAGACGATCGAGCACGGCGACCTCCACGTCGACGCCGGCCGGCGGGAGGTGCGCGTCGGGGAAGAGGAGATCCAGCTCGCACCGAAGGAGTTCGATCTCCTCTGGGAGCTGCTCGACCACCGCGGGCTCGTCTTGACGCGCGACCAGCTGCTCGAGCGCGTGTGGGGCTACACCTTCGCGGGCGACACCCGCACCGTCGACGTCCACGTCCGCCAGCTGCGGCGGAAGCTCGGTGACGCGTCGCCGATCGTCACCGTGTGGGGCGTCGGCTACAAGGTCTCGCCGGCGAAGGACGCGAAGAGGGAACCGCCGAACAAGTAGCGGCCATGCCTGTGCTCGGCTCGCTCCGTGTCCGGCTGCCGCTCGTGTTTCTTGCGGGGATCATCCTCGCGGGCCTCGTCACGACGCTCATCGCCGTTCGTCTGTTCCGCGACTTCTCCCACGACCAGGCGCTCGCCAAGCTGAGCCGCGAGGCGAACGGGATCGCGCACCTCTACGCCAAGTCGGTCAACCAGAGCTACGCGTTCAAGAACGGCAAGAAGTCGACCGACCGGCGCGCGCCCGCAAAAGTCGCCGCGCAGTCGCTGGAGCTCGCGACGGGCGACAAGATCTTCTTCCTCGGACCGCACCGCCTCTTCCCGGGCCAGGACACGCAGCCGATCCCCGGCCTCGAGGCGTTCCCGACGAAGACGACCTTCGACTGGATCTCGGGCAAGTCCGGCACGTTCGAATTCACGCTGCCGGGGACGAACCACCGCTACTACGCGGTCGCGAACCCGATCGTGACCGGTCAGACGGGTTCTGACGCGATCGGTGCGATCGTCGTCGCGACGAGGAAGACGGACGTGAGCGCGCGTGTCTACGACTTGATCGAGCGGCTCACCCTCGCCGGCATCCTCGGTCTGCTCGTCGCCGCGCTGCTCGCCGGCTACCTCTCGCGCCGGATCGTCCGGCCGGTGCTGCAGCTCTCCGAGGCCGCCGACGCCGTCGCGCGAGGCGACTACGACGTGAAGGTGCCGCAGCACGCCCCGGGTGAGCTCGGCCACCTGAGCGAGCGCTTCGGGGAGATGGCGTCGCGGCTCGCCGAGGTCGAGGAGATGGAACGCAACTTCCTGATGTCGGTGTCGCATGAGCTGCGCACGCCGCTGACGGCGATTCGCGGCCATGTCTCGGCGTTGCGCGAAGGCGTGGTCGACGACCCGTCCGAGCGCGCAGCGTCGCTCGAGACGGTCGAGCGCGAGGTGCAGCGGCTCGACCGCCTCGTCGGCGACATCCTCGATCTCGCGAAGCTCGACACGCATCGCTTCACCGTCACGTCGGAGGAGGTCGACATGGGGCAGCTCGTCGACCAGGCCTACGAGCGGTTCCGCGAGGAGGCGCGCCGGCGGTCGATCGACTACCACCAGGATGTCCGTGCGCGCCCCGTCATCACCTCCGACGGCGATCGCGTGCTGCAGGTCGTCGGGAACCTGCTCTCGAACGCGTTCCACGCGACACCGGACGGCGGGCGCATCTCGCTCGAGCTCGCGCAGCGCAACGGCACGGTGCACGTCGCGGTCGAGGACAACGGCGCGGGCATCCCGCCGGAGATGCGTGAGCGGCTGTTCCGGCCATTCGTGTCGCAGACCGGCGGCGGCACGGGCCTCGGGCTCGCGATCGCCAAAGAGCTCTCGGCGATGCTCGGCGGATCGCTCGACCTCGAGTCCGAGGTCGGCCGTGGGTCTCGGTTCGAGTTGTTACTGCCGGTGCGTTAGGCGACGTTGCCGCGCAGCGGCACGACGTTGTGCGGCTGCTCGAGCGCTGCCTCGATCCGGTCGAGCCGCGCGTTGAGCGACCGCCAACCCTCGGTAAGCAGCTCGACCAGCAATGCGAGGTCGTCGATGCGTGCGTCGCGCTCGCTCGCGAGCGTGTGCTCGATCCCGTCGAGACGGCGGATCGTGTGGTTCGAGAGGCCCTTCACCTCGGCCAGACGGCGCGAGATCGGTGCGGCCTCTTCGCGGAGGCCGTCGCGGAGCGCTTCGCGGAGCTCGTTCATGGAAGCCGACGCTAGCGTCCGGGTCGGATGGAAGCCCGCGAGCTCGACTATGACCTGCCGGCGGAGCTGATCGCGCAGCGTCCGGCGACACGTCGCGACGAGTCGCGGCTGCTCGTCTACTCGCGCGCGACCGGCGCCGTGTCGCACCACGTGTTCCGCGAGCTGCCGGGTCTCGTCGGCGGCTTGACGGTGGTGAACGACACGCGGGTCGTGCCGGCGCGGATCGCGATCGGGCAGCCGCGCGGGGAGGTGCTGTTGCTCGAGCCGGTGGGGGCAGGGGAGTGGATCGCACTGGCCCGGCCGACGCGCCGCCTGCGGCCGGGCCGACGCTACGGCATGGTCGAGCTGCTCGAGCACCTCGGCGAGGGGCGCTGGCGCGTGCGCCTCGACGGCGATCCGGCCGGCGCGCCGCCGCTGCCGCCGTACATCACAGAGCCCCTTGTCGACGCCTCCCGCTACCAGACGGTCTATGCGCGGGAGAGCGGCTCGGCGGCCGCGCCCACGGCCGGGCTGCATTTCACGCCAGAGGTGCTCGCGCGGCTTGACGTCGAGCGCGTGACCCTGCACGTGGGGCTCGACACCTTCCGTCCGCTGCAGGCCGAGCAGGTGGAGGAGCACCGCATCCACGGCGAGCGGTACGAGGTCGGCGCGTCGGCGTGGGAGCGGATTCGCTCGGCGCCGGACGTTCTGGCGGTCGGCACGACGACGGTGCGCGTGCTCGAGACGCTCGCCCGCGGCGCGCCTCTGGCAGGACGAACCGAGCTCTTCATCACGCCGGGCTTCGCCTTCGAGCGCGTGGACCATCTGCTCACGAACTTCCATCTCCCGCGCTCGACCCTGCTCGCCCTCGTGATGGCGTTCGCGGGCGTGGAGGAGATGCGCAGCCTGTATGAGCTCGCGATCGCGGAGCGCTATCGCTTCTACTCCTTCGGCGATGCGATGCTCATCCTGTGAAGCCGGTGGCCCCGCAGTCGCACGTGCGTCACGTCGTTCGGTCAAGGGTCGTGTCCCGACGGTCCCTGCCGAGCCTGCGCCGGATCGTTGGTCGGTGGGCTGGTGGATATATCTCCGGAGGTTGGTTACCGTCGTTTGGCGTCGAATCGGGGCCCGGGTGGACACGTGCTTCACTTCGTTTGGTCGAGGGTCGTTTCCCGACGGTCCCTGCCGAGCCTGCGCCGGATCGTGGGTCGGAGGGCTTGTGGATAGATCTCCCGAGGTTCGTAACCGTCGTTTGGCGACGGAACGGGGCCCGGGTGGCCACGTGCGTCACGTCCTTTGGTCAAGGGTCGTGTGCCGACGGTCCCTGCCGAGCTTGCGCCGGGTCGTGGGTTGGAGGGCTTGTGGATAGATCTCCCGAGGTTCGTAACCGTCGTTTGGCGACGGAACGGGGCCCGGGTGGCCGCGTGTTCGAGGTTCACGCGACCGACGGTGCCGCGCGCGGCGGTGTCCTTCGCACCGTCCACGGCGAGGTGCGCACGCCCGTGTTCATGCCCGTCGGGACGAAAGGCACGGTGAAGACGCTGCACCCGGACGAGGTGCGCGACCTCGGGGCGCAGATCGTTCTCGGCAACACCTACCACCTGCACTTCCGCCCCGGCGACGAGCTGATCCGCGACCTCGGCGGGTTGCACCGTTTCATGTCGTGGGACGGGCCGATCCTGACCGACTCCGGCGGGTTCCAGGTGTTCTCGCTACGCGACACGATCGCGCGTGTCGACGACGAGGGCGTCACGTTTCGCAACGTCTACGACGGCAACGAGTCGCGGTTCACGCCGGAGCTCTCGCAGCGTATCCAGGCGAACCTCGGCAGCGACATCGCGATGTGCCTCGACCAGGTGCCGCCGTCGGACGTGTCGCGCCGCGAGCTGGAGGAGGCCGTGCGCCGCACGACCGCATGGGCCGAACGTCAGCACGATGCGCCCCGTGCGGACGGCCAACTGCGTTTCGGCATCACACAGGGCGGCGTCGACCCGGAGTTGCGGCGTCGCTCCGTCGAGGAGATCGCCGAGATCGGCTTCGACGGCAACGCGATCGGCGGCCTCGCGATCGGCGAGGACCGCGACGTGATGTTCGAGACCACCGACTGGGCGACCGCGTTGCTCCCCGAGGACAGGCCGCGGTACTTCATGGGGATCGGCGACCCGGAAGGGATCCTCGAAGTGATCGAGGCGGGAATCGACATGTTCGACTGCGTGCTGCCGACGCGTACCGCGCGCACCGGGAGCGCGCTCACGGCCGGCGGCAGGCTGAACCTCCGCAACGCACGCTTCGCGCGCGACGACGCGCCGCTGGAGGAGGGGTGCGACTGCCCCGCCTGCGCCCGCTTCACCCGGGCGTACATCCGCCACCTGGTGAACCAGAACGAGCTGCTCGGTCTCCGCCTGCTCTCGCTCCACAATCTACGCTTCGTGGTGCGGCTCACCGACGGCGCGCGCGAGGCGATCGAGCGCGGCGAGTTCGCCGCATACAAACGCGACCAAGGACAGCAGTGGGCGGGCTCCTGATCATCATCATCCTGTTCGGCGCCGTGTGGCTGCTGCTGCTCGTGCCGGCGCGCCGCCGTCGCGCACAGCACGAGGCGATGCAGGACTCCGTCGAGGCGGGCGACGACATCATCACCGCGGGGGGCCTGCACGGCACGGTCAAGGAGATCGACGACGAGACGGCCAGGGTCGAGATTGCGCCCAACGTGGTCGTCACCCTCGATCGGCGCGCCATCGCGGCCGTTGCGACCGAGATCGAGGTCGACGCGGAGCCCGAAACTCCCGCTGAACCCAGCTAACCTACCGCTCGCGTGTCGTCCCGGCGTTCGAACCTGGTCCTCGTCGGCCTGATCGTCCTCGCCCTTGTCGGCGTGGCGCTGCTGGCCGTCCCGAGCTCGCCGCTCCATCGCGGCGTGAAGAAAGGCCTCGACCTCCAGGGTGGCCTCGAAGTCGTCCTGAAGGCGCAGCCACCGAAGGGCCACAAGCTCGAGAAGTCCGACCTCGACCGTTCCGTCGACATCATGCGCAACCGCGTCGACAAGCTCGGCGTCGCCTCGCCGGAGATCCGCGAGCAGCTGCCGGACCAGATCGTGATCCAGCTCGCAGGCATTCACGACCCCGAGCAGGCCGCGCGGATCATCGGCAAGACGGCAGAGCTCGAGCTGTACGACCTGACGCCGGCGCTCGTCTCGCCGTCGGTGACCGCGCGCCTCGACTCGGCGGTGCCGTTCACGAACCTCTACGACCTGCTCACCGCCGTCCAGTCGCAGGCGGCCACCGGGACACCGAGCGGCTACGTGCTGTTCAAGCCCGTGAAGGTGACAACTGGGACAGGCAAGAGCAAGAAGACGAAGACGGTCTACGTCATCGCCTCGAAGAGCGGCGGCACCAGCGGGACGTTCGCGACGCTGCATCGCGACGCCTCGACCGGCAACCCAGGCCTCCTCGACGCGCACAAGGGCAAGGTCCCGCCCGGCTGGAAGGTGCTGAAGGTGCCGCCGAAGACCGTCGTCGTCACCTGCACAGCAGAGACGTCGTCCGTGTGCCCGGGTGACCCGCAGGGCGTCCCGCCCGGCGACAAGGTCGACTTCTACCTCTTCAAGCACGGTGCGTATCCGGGCAACCAGTACGCGACCGACGGCAAGTTCCCGAACATGACGGGCAAGGACCTGAAGCTGTCCGGCGTCCGCCAGGACTACGACCCGAACGGCGACCCGATCGTGACGTTGTCGTTCACGGGTCACGGCAACAAGGTCTTCAAGCAAGTGACTCAGAACGAGGCGACTCGCGGCCAGATCAGCGGCGTCTCGGCTGATCAGTGCGGCAACACGTGCGCGTTCGCCATCGTGCTCGACAACGAGATCCGATCGTTCCCGACGATCAACTTCAACGACAATCCGCGAGGCATCGACCCGCGCGGCACCGGCGCCGAGATCAACAACATCGGCAGCCTCTCCGAGGCCAAGCAGCTCGCGCTCGTGCTCCAGACGGGCGCGCTCCCGGTGCAGTTCAAGACGCTCGAGCGCACCGACGTCTCGGCGACGCTCGGCAAAGACTCGCTGAAGGAAGCACAGCGCGCGGCGATCGGCGGCCTGATCGTGGTCGCGCTCTTCCTGCTCCTGCTCTACCGCTTCCTCGGCATCGTCGCCGTGATCGGCCTCGGCATCTACGCCGCGTTCATGTACGCCGCGATCCTGCTCTTCGGCGTCACGCTGACCCTGCCGGGCTTCGCAGGCCTGATCCTGACGATCGGAGTGGCCGCCGACGCGAACGTCGTCATCTTCGAACGAATCAAAGAGGAGGCGCGCGCCGGGAAGTCGGTGCGCGCGGCCATCTCCGCGGGTTACCAGAAGGGCTTCCACACGATCGTCGACGCCAACGTCGTGACGTGCATCACCGCACTGATCCTGTTCGCGGTGGCGACCGCCGAGGTGAAGGGCTTCGCCCTCATGTTGCTGATCGGAACCGTGATCTCGCTGATCACCGCCGTCGCAGCGACACGCGCGATGCTCGGCCTGCTCGCCGGTTTCAGGTGGTTCGAAGATCCGCGCTTCATGGGCGCGACGGCGACGGAGATCCCGCGGTGGCAGCGGATCGACGTCGTCGGCCGTCGGCGCCTGTGGTTCATCGTCTCGGTGGTCGCGGTCGTGCTGAGCGTCGGCGCGATCGCCGGCAAGGGCCTCAACCTCGGGATCGACTTCAAGGGCGGCGTGCAGATCGGCTTCACGACCGCCAAGCCGACGCTGATCTCCGACGTGCGCGCGGTGATCCCGCAGAAGGGCGCCGTCGTCCAGGGCCGCGGCAGCTCGAGCAACAACGGCAACAGCTACAGGAGCTTCCAGATCAGGCTCGAGAAGCTCGACACGACGCAGCAGACGAATCTGCAGAACACGCTCGTGACGAAGGTCAGCGCGGAGAAGCTCCAGACCAAGAACGTCTCCGCGAGCTTCAGCCGCCAGATTCTTCGCGGCGCGATCTCGGCGATCATCATCTCCTTTGCGCTCATCGCGCTGTACGTGACGATCCGCTACCGCTGGCGATTCGCGGTGCCGATCCTGCGCACGCTGCTGAACGACATCCCGATCATGATGGGCATCTACGCGATCTCCGGTCGCGAGGTGACCGCATCGACGGTCGCGGCGATCCTCACGATCCTCGGCTACTCGATCTACGACACGATCATCGTGTTCGACCGAATCCGCGAGAACATGAGGCTGATGCCGCGCGCGAGCATCGCCACGATCGCGAACGTGTCGGTGTGGGAGGTGCTGCGCCGGTCGATCGTGACGTCGTGCATCACGATCCTGCCGATCGTCGCGCTGTTCATTTTCGGCGGCGCGACCCTCAAGGACTTCGCGTTCGCGATCATCGTCGGGATCGTCATCGGTGCGGTATCGACCATCCTGATCGCGACGCCGCTGCTGACGAGCCTCATGGAGGGAGACCCCGAGTGGGCGAGGCGCAAGCAGTACGACATCAAGCCCGAGCAGGCGGCTGCTGTGCTGCGGGGCGCCGAGCTCGCAGCTGCCGAGGAGCCTGCGCCGGAGACGCCGGTCGACTTCGTGGAGGCGGTGCTGGATGGCAACGGAGACGACGACGCCGCGAAGCGCGAGCGCCGCCGCCAGCGCCGGAGGTCGCGCCCGCATGGGCGGGCCCGCTAACGACTTCGAGCGCGTGCTGCAGCTGCTCGGGCCTCGGCTCGACGAGCTCCGTTCGCTCCTCGACGATCTCGGCTCGCGCTGGCGCGGCGACGCGGTGCGCGTGGGCGAGGGGTCGAAGCGGCGCGTGCAGGATCTCGCGCGCGAGCTCGGGCTCGTGACGCGCGACGAATGGGACGAGCTCGAGCTGCGCGTCGCGCAGCTCGAGCACCGGCTCCGGCTGGTCGAAGACCCGCCCGCGCCGCCCGACCGTCCGTAACCGCTGCTACCGTGGAGGTACGGAGTGCGGATGGGCCGTGCTCCCGTGAGATAGCAGTCTCCTTTGCGGACGCTGAGATCTCGACGTCCAAGGAGTTGAGACAAGTGACAGATTTTCGTTCCCTCGGGGTGTCCGGGGCCGTGGCCGATGTGCTCACGGCCCGTGGCATCGAGACCCCGTTCCAGATCCAGGCGCTCGTGATTCCCGAGGCGCTCAGCGGTGGCGACGTGCTGGCCAAGAGCCCAACCGGCTCAGGCAAGACGCTCGCCTTCGCAATCCCGATCATCGAACGCCTCGACCCGGCAGCGCGGCGACCCGCCGCCCTCGTCCTCGTTCCGACCCGCGAGCTCTGCGTGCAGGTGACCGAGGAGTTCGGCCTGATCGCGGGCGACGGCCTCGCAGTCGCCTCGGTCTACGGCGGCGTGCCGCTCGGGGCGCAGGCGAAGCTGGCCAAGAACGCGCACGTGATCGTCGCGACGCCGGGCCGCCTGCAGGACCTGGTCGATCGTAAGCTCGTGTCGCTCGAACACGTCCGCGTGCTCGTGCTCGACGAGGCAGACCGCATGCTCGACATGGGCTTCAAGCCGCAGGTCGACCGTCTCGTCCGCCTCCTGTCCGAGAACCGCCAGACGATGTTCTTCTCGGCGACGCTCGACGGCGAGGTCGGCGAGCTCGCGCGGCGCTACACGCATTTCCCGGCTCGCTTCGAGGGCGAGCTGCCCGCGGACCGGAGGAGCGGCGACGTCGATCACCGCTTCGTCTCGGTCACCGCAGACACGAAGGTCTCGACGCTTGTCGAGTTGCTCAAGCACGACGAGCGCGGGCTCGTGCTCGTGTTCGTCCGGACGAAGGCGGGCGCCGACCGGCTCGTCGAGAAGCTGCGCCGGCACGAGGTCGACGCGGTGGCGATCCACGGCGACAAGGGGCAGGCCCAGCGCGAGCGCGCACTCGCACACTTCGACGCCGGCAAGGTGAAGACACTGATCGCAACCGACGTCGCAGCACGCGGCCTCGACGTGGACGACATCACGCACGTGATCAACTTCGACCCGCCGGAGGAGCCGGACGTGTACACGCACCGCGTCGGTCGCACCGGCCGCGCCGGACGCGGCGGAGTGGGCATCACGCTCGTGCTGCCGGAGCAGCAGGAGGAGGTCTCGCGCGTCGCCCGGCTGCAGGGCCAGGTCGAGGCGTACGAGGAGGCGGGGCTCAAGCTCGCGAAGCCGAAGCTCGTCTACACATCGCGCCGCCGGGGCGGCCGCTCGAAGTGGTAGACGGCGAGAAGCTCACGGCGAAGCAGGCGGTCGCGCTGCGCGAAGAGCTCGCCGAGCTCGAAGGTCCACGTCGGACCGAGGTCGTCGCGGCGATCAAGAAGGCGCGCGAGTTCGGTGATCTCTCGGAGAACTTCGAGTATCACGCGGCGAAGAACGAGCAGGGCCTGCTCGAGGCGCGCATCCGCACACTGCGGGCCCGCCTCGACGGCGCGGAGATCGTCGAGGACGCGTCTGCGGACGAGGTCGGCGTCGGCTCCGTCGTCGACATCGAGGGCGACGGCGGCCAGAAGATGACGGTTGAGATCAGCGCCGTCGGCGGTGCGGGGACCGTCTCCCCGACCTCACCGCTCGGCACGGCGCTGCTCGGCAAGAAGCTCGGCGACACCGTCGACGTCGAGGCGCCCAAAGGCGCCTGGCGGGCGACGATCGCGAACATCCACTAGATACGCGACACTTCTGGGGTGGCTGCGCGGCCCAAGCAGCGGAACCTCGGGCGCCTGAGCGAGATCGCCCAGGTGGCGGTGCGCCACGGCTTCGGCTACCTGGTCGAGGGCCGCAGGCATACGGAGCTCGAGGGCTCGGCGCGGGGGAGGCATCTGCGCGACATGCTTGACGAGCTCGGCCCGACCTTCGTGAAGTTCGGCCAGCTGCTCTCGACGCGGCCCGACATCGTCCCGCCGGACATCGTCGCCGAGCTTCGAAGCCTGCAGGACGACGTGCGGCCGTTCCCGTTCTCCGAGGTCGAGCAGACGATCCGCGAGGACCTCGGCCAGCCGATCGAGCGCCTGTTCACCGAGTTCGACGAAACGCCGCTCGCGGCGGCGTCGATCGGCCAGGTCCACCGCGCGACCCTTCCCAACGGTCGCGACGTGGTCGTCAAGGTGCAGCGGCCGAACGCGCCGAAGCAGATCGAGGCCGACCTGTCGTTGCTCTACCAAGCTGCGCGGCTTGCGAAGGAGCGCATTCGTGCGCTCGACTTCATCGACACGAACGACATCGTCGACGAGTTCGCGCGCTCCATCCGGCAGGAGCTCGACTACCGCATGGAAGGCCGCAATGCGGACGCGTTCCACAAGGACTTCGCCGGTCATCCGCACGTCACGATCCCGCGCGTGTACTGGACGTACACGCGGTCGCGCGTCCTCACGCTCGAGCGTCTCGACGGCGTTCAGCTCGCCGACCTTGACTTCGAGCACTGGTCGCCGGATCAGCGACGCAGGCTTGCGTACCTGATCACCGAGACCTGGATGACGATGATCTTCCGGAACGGGTACTTCCACGGCGACCCGCACCCGGCGAACATCATGGTGCTCGCGCCCGACCGTATCGGCCTCGTCGACTTTGGGCTCACGGGCAAGCTCACGGACGACGACATGTCGAAGCTGACGCGTCTCTTCATCGACGCCGCGTCCGAGAGCATCGAGATGC
>JAICUZ010000276.1 GCA_025935595.1 Burkholderiales bacterium | reverse complement strand
TCGACGACCTGCGACAGGTACTTGCCGAGGCCGTCGAGCGTCATGCCGCGCGAGACGGTGACGCCGGTGCGCTGGACGTCCGCGAACTTGATCGTGTCGTTCGGATGCGCCCAGATCGCCTCGGCGAGGTCGACACCGACCTTGCCCTTCACGACGTCGAACGCGGCCACGACCTCGATGTCGCGGATGTGGTACCCGCCGAGGTCGACGTGCATCAGGCCGGGGACGAAGTCGTCGGCGTTCGCATCCTTGTAGTAGGTCAGCCCCTGCATGAACGAGTTCGCGCAGTTGCCGACGCCGATGATCGCGACGCGGACCTTGTCCTGCTGCCGGTCACTCACGATTGCTTGCCTCCGTTCGAAAGAAGAAGTTGCTTTCGCACGTGCAGGACGCGCTGGCCGACGGTGACCCACGCGGTACAGGCGAGGAGCACGAGCGACCAGGGCAGCACGCCCCACGGCGCGAGGACGAGACCCGCGGTGATCACGACGACCCGCTCCGCCCGGGAGCCGATGCCGATGTCGCCGCGCAGGCCGAGCGCCTCGGCGCGTGCGCGCGTATAGGAAACGAGGAATGAGCCCGCGACCGCGGCCATGGCGACGGCGACGAACGCCGGATGATGCGTCCGGGCGAGCACCCAGGCGATCGCGGTCAGCATGAAGCCCTCGCTGACCCGGTCGGTGGTGGAGTCGATGAACGCGCCGAACGGCGTTGCCTTCCCGCCGGCCCGCGCCAGCGCGCCGTCGAGCACGTCGAGGAGCGACCCGACGACGAACACGACGGCCGCGAGCCAGTAGTAGAGAATCTCGTTGCGTCCCTCGAAGAGGACGAGCACCGCAGCGGCGGCGCAGAGCGTCACGCCGGAGGCGGTGAGCGCGTTCGGAGTGATCCGCGTGCGGGTCAGCCCGGTCACGGACCGTGAGGCCAGTCCGCGGGCACCCGTCGTATAGCCGTGCTTGATCGCCTCGGCCCTGCTCACGTGCGTGACCGTACCACCCGTTTTGCCGCTTGCCGGTTGCTGGTCGACAGGCGGTCGGTTACGACCGACGAGCGGCAAATGCGCGGCGGATGCGCTTGTTGTAGACCACCGCCATCGCGAGGATCGCGACGAAGATGCCGGCGACGCAGTCGAGCCAGAAGTGGTTCCCGGTGGCCATGACGGCGAACCAGACCCAGGCGGGCCACGCCGCCCAGAACGCCTTCGCCCACCAGTTCTGGCAGACCGAGAAGAGGACCACGCCGACGATCAACGCGTCGGCCGAGTGGAGGCTCGGCATCGCGGCATACGGGTTCGCGGCGAGCGAGATCAGGCCGTCGCGGTGCTGGTCGACGAAGCCGACGCCGAGTAGGCGCGGCGGCGCGGTCGGCACGAAGACGTAGCCGAAGAGGCCGATCACGTTCGCGAGCAGGATCGAGTTCCGGAACTTCGTGAACGCCTCGTGCCGGCGGAGGTACACCCAGAGCACCGCGAGCCCGACGACCGTGAACTCCGAGTTCCAGTACGTCCAGGAGACCGCCGTCTCGAGCAGATGCCGCTGGTCGACGAACTGCTGGAAGGTCAGCTCGTAGAGGCGGTGCGCCACGTGCATCTCGATGCGGACGACGTGGTAGCCGTTGTCGAACGCCTTCGAGGAGTTGCGATCGGCGAGGCCGCGCACCAGCTGGTAGAGGATCGCGAATCCGAACCAGATCAGTAGCTGGCGGCCGAGATCCGACCAACCACGCGGCAAATGACGCCGCCCGACTGCTGCGACCATTGCACCCACAGCCGAATTCTAGCCGCCGATGTAGGACATCTCGATCCGCTCCAGGTCGGTGGTTGCCTGCGAGCGGAGCTCGGAATAGCGGTCTTTGCGAACACGCCACTGGTCCGCGACGGCCGCGGCGAGCTCCTCGTCGGTGGCTCCCTTCCTGATCACGGCACGAAGATCGCTGCCCCGAACGGCGAAAAGGCATGTGTACAAGCGGCCCTCGGCGGAGAGCCGGGCCCGCGTGCAGTCGCCGCAGAAGGGCTGCGTGACGGACGAGATCACCCCGATCTCGCCCGAGCCGTCGCGGTAGCGGTAGCGCTTCGCGACCTCCCCGCGGTACGCGGCTTCGACCGGCTCGACGCCGAACGCGCGGTCGAGCGCGCCGACGATCTCCGCCGCCGGGACGACGTCGTCGAGGCGCCAGCCGTTGGTGTGGCCGACGTCCATGTACTCGATGAAGCGCAGCGTGTGGCCGCGCTCGCGGAAGAACGCGGCCATCGGGATGATCTGATCCTCGTTCGCGCCGCGCTTCACGACCGCGTTGACCTTCACGAGGAGCCCGGCATCGTGCGCCGCCTGGATCCCCTCGAGCACGCGGTCGACCGGGAAGTCGACGTCGTTGAGCGCACGGAACGTCGCGTCGTCGAGCGCGTCGAGGCTGACGGTGACGCGCGTGAGGCCGGCGTCCGCGAGCGCCTGCGCTTTCTGCGGGAGCAGCGAGCCGTTCGTCGTCAGCGTCAGGTCGACGCCGAGTGTCGTGAGCTGCTCGATCAGCCGCTCGAGGTCGCGGCGCACGAGAGGCTCGCCGCCGGTGATGCGGATCTTGCGGACGCCGCCGTCGACGAACACGCGGGCGACGCGCGCGATCTCCTCGAACGTCAGCAGCTCCTTGCGGTCCAGGAACCGGTGGTCCCGGCCGTAGACCTCCTTCGGCATGCAGTAGACGCAGCGAAAGTTGCAGCGGTCGGTGACCGAGATGCGGAGGTCGCGAAGCGGCCGCCCGAAGGTGTCGAGCACGTCCACGGGAGGAACGGTACCCGGCCGCCCTGATTTGATCGCCCGTGTGCCCGCTCTCCTCGTCCTTCTCGCCGTCACCGCTGTCTGGGGCGTGACGTTCGTCCAGGTGAAGGACGCGGTCGCTATCTACCCTCTCTTCGCATTCCTCGCCCTGCGGTTCGCGATCGCGAGCGGGACGCTTGCCGTGCCCGGTGTCGTGCGGCTCCGCACTCTCGGGCGCACCGGCTTCGCTGCCGGCGTTCTCGCGGGCGCCCTGCTCGGTGCCGGCTACGCGCTGCAGACAGCCGGGCTCGAGCGCACCACGGTCTCGTCCACCGGCTTCATCACCGGCATGTACGTCGTCCTGACGCCGCTGCTCGCGCTCGCTGCGCTCCGGACCACGCTCGGCCGCGGCGCGTGGCTCGGCGTCGTGCTCGCCACGCTCGGCCTCGCGCTGCTCGCCGGCGTCCACCGCGGATCGCTGTTCGGCGACCTGCTCGTCCTCGCGGGCGCCGCCGTCTACTCGCTCCAGATCGTCTTGATGGAGCGCTACGCCCCACGCTACGACGCGATCGCATTCACGCTCGTCGAGATGCTGACGGCGTTCGGCGGGCTCCTCGTGATCGCGCTCGCTCTGCGTGATCTGTCGTTCCCGCACGGCTGGACGGTCTGGGGAGCGCTCCTCGTCACCGGCGTCTTCGCGAGCGCACTGGCCTTCCTCGCGCAGACCTGGGCGCAACGGCGCACGACGGCGACTCGCACAGCGCTCGCGTTCTCGATGGAGCCGGTGTGGGCGGCGTTCTTCGGCTTCACGCTCGCCGGCGACCGGCTCGGGGCGACGGCGTGGATCGGATGTGCCGCGATCATGGCCGGCATCGTCGCCGCCGAGACAATCCGTTGACCG
>JAICUZ010000171.1 GCA_025935595.1 Burkholderiales bacterium | reverse complement strand
GGGCTCGTGCTCGCGACGGGCGACGGAGCGGTACACGAGATCGGGACGCGCGCGCGGGTCGCCGCGATCGTCGAGACGCTGGACGACGGGGCGATGAACATCGTGGTCGAGGGCGGCAGTCGCTTCCGGCTGCTCGAGCTGACCCAGGGGCGTTCGTTCCAGACCGGTCTCGTCGAAGAGGTGCTCGACGACGACGAACCGGTGGACGCCGACGACGCCGAGCGCGCGTTGAAGGTCTTCCGCGACCTCGCGGCGGCCGCGGAGAGTGACGTCGACATCCCCGAGGCCGACTCGCCGGAGCTCGTGTGGGAGCTCGCGGCACGCGTCGACTTCGGCGTCGAGCCGAAGCAAGAGATTCTCGCGTCGACGTCGCCTCCCGAACGGATGCGCCGCCTCGTCGAGCTGCTGCAGGTCTCGCTCGAGGCCGTGCGCCTCGAGCAGGCGCTACGCGAGCGCGCCGGCCAGAACGGCAAGGTCACGCCGTTGAACGGCGACGGCTCGCACTAGAACGTGGTCGGCCGGCCGTTCTGTGTGTGGCGCTCGCGCTCGCGCTGCTTCGCGTAGTCGACGGCGTCGCGCGCGTTCAACAGTAACCCGTACCCGCGCAGGAACGCCGCCGGCGAGGTCTCGACCTCGAACTTCCAGAGCGCGTAGCCCACATCCTCCAGGCGGGGGCCTGGATGTGCGTTGTCGAAGTCGATGACGGAACGCGGAACCCCGCCGACCCAGATGAGGTTCCACGGGCCGAAATCGCCGTGGCAGACCACTTCTGATCCGCCGGCGAGCACGATCCCCGCAACCGCGTCGTGGTAACGCCGGAGCAGCGCTCCGGCGGCAACCAGCTGGCCGTCGCTCCACGTGAGCCGGCGGGTATCCGAGAACGTCTCACCCTCGAGGAACGTCAGGATGTCGCGCCCCTGCTCGTCGCGTCCGAGCCAACGCGGCGCCGCATCGAAGCCAACGTCCTCGAGATGAACGAGCACATCGCGCATCAACTGGCTCGAGTGCTCCGGAGGCCGCCTCACGGTGTCGCCGACCCGGACGACCCCGCCGGTTGACCAGCCGCCGCCGAGCGGGACCTCGTCGCTCATCCGACCACGACGCCGTCGCCGCCGCGGCGCGCGTCTCCGGCTGCCGCGAGGCTGCCGTCCCGCAGGACCTCGACGGCGTTCGTGCCGCCGAAATAGAGGTTGCGGCGCCGCCAGCGAACGAGGTGCTTCGACCATTCCTCGACGAGATCGAGCTCGGCGGAGTCGAACCCGCCTTCGCAGTGCACGTGGGAATCCTCGACGTGCACGCGCGGAGCGTCGATCGCCGTCGCGACCCCGTCGCCGTGGACGAGCACGTTGACGATCACCTGCATGATCGCGCCGCGCAGCCTCACCGAACCGGCGCTGCCGACCACGAGCCGCGGACGCCCGCCGGCGAGCACGACGGTGGGCGCCATCATGCTCGTCAGCCGGTTGCCCGACTCGGCTGGCGCGCCCGCGACGAGGTCGTATTCGCCGAGCATGTTGTTCAGCTGGATTCCGGTGCCGGGGACGATCACCCCCGAGCCCGATCCGGTCGAGGACGAGAGGGACGCAGCGTTCCCGTCCGCGTCGACGGCGGAGACATGGGTGGTGCCGCCGGCCGGGGTCTGCTCGCTCGCCCACGTTCCTTCGACCATGCGTGCGGCTGCCGCGGTGACGGCTTCGTCCGAGAGCAGTCGTTCCTCGAGCCCGCCCGCGTAGAGCGCATCGGCGAACGTGCCGTCACGGATGCGCGTCTGCTCGCGCATGACCTGTGCGAGCGCACGGATCGCCGCCGCCGACCCACGCTCCGCCGCACCGATGCGCTCGAGCAGCGCGAGCCCGTAGGCGATGAGGATCCCGCCCGACGAGGGCGGCGGGTTCGAGATCACCTCGTAGCCGAGGTACGGCACGCGCACGGGCTCGCGCCAAATCACCCGATACGCCTCCAGGTCGGCGACGGTCAGGCGCCCACCGCCTTCCTCGACGGCGTGCGCGGCCGCTTCGGCGAGCTCACCGCGGTAGATCGCCGCCGCGCCTTCCGCGGCGATCCGGTCGAGCGTTCCCGCGAGATCCGGGAGGCAGAGGAGATCACCGGGCTGGAGCCGCGAGCCGTCGGGCCGGCTGTAGAGGCGGCGTCCTTCCGCAGTGTGGCGAAGGATCAGGTCGAGGATCGCGTGGAGGTGCGCCTGCGGCCGCGTCAGCTCGACGCCTTCCCGTGCGAGCTCGATCGCCGGCGCGACCACCTCGGCCCACGGCAGGCGTCCGTACGCCTCGTGCACCGCCTCCAGCCCGGCGGTCGTGCCGGGAACCGCGCAGGAAGCCCCGCCGATGCGGAAGATCTGGGTCGTCTCGCTGTCGCCGCCGAAGCCGACGTCGATGGCGTGCATCTCGGCGCCCTTGAGCTCCGGCCGCCCGAGACCGGGCGTTGCGACGAAGAAGTCCGCCACACGCGGCGGCCCGCCCCGCGGGGCGATGAGGGCGAAGCCGCCGGCGCCCGGCCCGGTCAGCGGGCTCTCGGCTACCCAGCCCGCGAACCCCGCCGCGACGCACGCGTCGACGGCGTTGCCGCCCTCCTCCAGGACGCGCGCCCCGGCGCGCGCGGTGAGGGCGTGACCGGCTGCGATCGCGCCCTTCATGAAACGGCGTCGCCTGTCGATGAAGAAGCACCGTGCATTGCACTCCGAATCTTCACGATTTCGGTACTAACCGGCGGCAAGGTTCTTCGTCGTGAGTCATGAACGCACGATCATGCGCCTCTCTCGCCCGACCTTCACGCTCGTGCTGGCCGGCGGCGCCGCCGCTGCCGCGCTCGGCGCGCTGTCACTGCCGCTGCTCGGCCACCATCTGGCGTCGACCGTGCACGTCCTGGCGGATGCGAGCCGCTCCTGGCTCGCCGTGGCGTTCGTCGCGTTCCTCGGCGCCTTCGTGTGCACGGTCGGCGCGTGGCGATCGGCACTTTCTGCGGCCGGGGCGCGCCTCTGCCCCAAGCAGGCCGCGGCGCGGCTCGCCATCGGCTCGATGGTCAATGCGTTCACGCCGGCGAAGCTCGGCGACGCGGTCAAGATCACGCTTTGCGCGCGGGCGATCGACGCACCCGACCGGATGTGGACGACGACCGGGACGTACACCGCGCTCGCCGCTGCGCGCTCGCTGACCTTGGCCGGGCTCGTCGTCGCCGCGAGCGCGACGCACGCACTCCCGATCTGGCCGGTGTTCCTCCTGGTCGGCTCCGCCGCGGCCGTCGTCCTGGCCGCGGTCGCCTCGACGCGTTTCCGCAGCCACCACCGGGTCGCGAGCTTCCTCGCCGGCGTCACGGCGCTCGCCACCGACCGCCGCGCACTGCGCGGCGTCGCCCTCTGGACGATCGGCATGCAGCTCTTCCGGCTCGCGGGCACCCTCGCCGCGGTGTACGCGTTCGGCCTCCCGCATCCGCTGCTCGCCGCGCTCGTCATCCTCCCCGCACTCGACCTCGCGGGAGCCGTGCCGCTCACCCCCGGCAGCTTTGGCATCGGCGGCGGCGCCGTCGCGGTCGCCCTCGCAAGCCGCGGGATCGGGATGACGGACGCGCTCGCGACCGGCCTCGCGATCCAGGGTGTCGAGACGCTCGTCAGCGTCACCTGCGGCTCGCTCGGGCTCGCCTACCTGATGCAGCCGAGCGAGCGTGTCGCGCGCGCGGCCGTTCGCGTCGCCGTCGTCGGGGCGTCAGCGACGCTCGCCGCTGCGCTCGGCGTCGTCGTGTTCGACCTGTTCTAGGAGACAGCGCCCTCACTGCTCCGGGTGACGCGCTGCTAGACGTCGCGCAGGAACGCGGGCGTCTCGAGGTCCCCCGGGCCGCCGGCGGAGATGAACGACCGCTTCCCCGCCCGGCCGATACCGGTCGCGACGACCGTGATCCACATCTGGCCCTCGAGCCGGTCGTCGATGGTCGCGCCGAAGATGATGTTCGTGTCGTCGGTGGCCGCTTCGCGCACCGCTTCGGCCGCCTCGTTCACCTCGTAGAGCGTGAGGTCGTCGCCGCCGGCGATCGAAAGCAGGATGCCGCGCGCACCGGTGATCTCCGTCTCGATCAGCGGGCTGCGGATGGCGCGCTCGGCCGCCTCCTTGGCGCGGTTCTCGCCGGTCGCGTAGCCGATTCCCATCAGCGCCGAGCCCGACTCGGCCATGATCGTGCGCACGTCGGCGAAGTCGAGGTTGATCAGGCCCGGGTTCGTGATCAGGTCGCAGATGCCCTGGACGCCGTGGCGCAGCACGTCGTCGGCGATCCGGAACGCCTCGAGCATCGATGTGCCGCGGTCGAGCACCTCGAGGAGGCGGTCGTTCGGGACGACGATCAGCGTGTCGCAGGCCTCGCGCAGCGTCTGGAGCCCTTCGTCGGCCTGCTTTCGCCGTCGTGAGCCCTCGAACCTGAACGGCATCGTCACGATCCCGACGGTCAGCGCGCCGAGCTCGCGGGCGATGCGCGCGACGACGGGTGCTGCGCCGGAACCGGTGCCGCCGCCTTCGCCGGCCGTGACGAAGACCATGTCGGAGCCGCGCAAGGCGCGCTTGATCGTGTCGTAGCCGTCTTCGGCCGCGCGACGGCCGATCTCCGGGTCCGAGCCGGAGCCAAGCCCCTCGGTGAGCTCGCTGCCGATATGGATCTTCGTCGGCGCGTCGCTCGTCTGGAGCTGCTGAATGTCGGTGTTGACCGCGACGAAGTCGACCTGCGTGATCCCGGCGTCGATCATCCGGTCGAGCGCGTTCAGGCCGGCGCCGCCGACACCGACGACCCGGATGACCGCGAGGTAGGAGGCGCTGTCGCGGCTTCGCTCGAGGCGCGCCGGCTGGTCGGGCAGCGGCTCGAGCCAGCGTGCGAGCGGCCGGCGCTCCTCGGCCGGAGGCTCTGCGGCGGGTGCCGGAGCGACGGCGCGGATCGGCGTCGGTTCCGGCGGATCTGACTTGCCGGCGCGCGCCGGCGAAGGGTCAGGCTCGGGAAGCAGCTCCTGCTGCTCGTGCTTCTGGCCGCGCTGAGCCGCTTCGGTCGCCCGGAAGAGCTCCGCGAGCGGGCCTTCACGCATGCTGGCGCGATTTCTCGCCACGGAGCACCTCCTTCGCCAAGTCGCGATACATGGCAGCAGCCTCGCCGGACGGATCGTACGCGAGCACGGAGGCTCCCTTCACCGGTGCCTCGGCGAAACGGATCGTTTTCCGGATGCGCGTGTTGTAGACCAGCTCGCCGAAGTTCTCGCGCAGGATCTCGTCGGCCTCGCGTGAGTGCGTCAGGCGCTTGTCGTACATGGTCGGCACGATCCCGATGATCTCGACGCGCGGGTTCAGGTTCTCGCGCACCATCGAGAGGGTGTTCTCGAGCTGCACGAGCCCGCGCAGCGAGAGGTACTCGGTCTGCACCGGGACGATCACGCCGGTCGCCGCGACGAACGCGTTGACGGTCAGCAGCCCGAGCGACGGGGGCGTGTCGATGAGGATGTAGTCGTAGCGATCCTTGATGGGCGCCAGCGCCTTCTCGAGAGCACGCTCGCGGCCGATCTGGCTCGACAGCGCCATGTCCGCGCCGGCGAGATCGATCGACGACACGGCCACGTCGGCCTCGCACGGGACGATCACGTGCTCCATCGGCATTCGGTGGACGAGCACGTCGAACATCGACTGCTCGATCGAGTCCGGGTTCAGGCCCTGCGACATCGTCAGGTTTCCCTGCGGGTCGAGGTCGACGAGGAGCACGCGGTAGCCCTTCTCGACGAACGCGACGCCGAGATTGAGCGTCGTCGTCGTCTTCGCCACGCCGCCCTTCTGGTTGGCGAGGACGATCACCTGTGCGTCGGCAGGGGCAGGCACGTTCGCAGGGCGAACATTCGGACGCGGAAGCAGACGCGCGAGACCCATCAGTACCGCCATTTCGGGTCGCTCTACTGCATTCCTTCACT
>JAICUZ010000085.1 GCA_025935595.1 Burkholderiales bacterium | reverse complement strand
TCCTCGTCGAGCCGGACGCAGAACTCGACGAGCTCCCACAGCGCGTCGACGTCCGGCGTGCCGAAGAGCTGAGTCGCCCAACCCTCGTTGGGCACACCGGTGACGACCCAGTTGTTCAAGCCCTCGTTCGTCTGGTGCGTCAGCTCCTCGCCGAGGGCCTTCATCCGCGCCATGCCGACCCGGTCGCCCGGCAGATCGGCGAGCAGCTCCGGCTCCGCGTCTCCCACCAGCGCGACGATCGCCGCGTTCACGTTGCCGAAGTGCTTTGCCCGTTCGAGAAGCCACGGCGGCGTCCACGAGAGCACGTCGGCGGCGGCGTGCTCGATCATCGCGCGCCGCACGTGCTGATCCGAGTAGCCGACGTCGACGTACGTCGCGCCGGCGCGGTAGGCGGCGCGTGCGACCGCCCGCGCGACGTGCGCGTGCTCGATGCGCGCGATCACCTCGACGAGCTGCCCGGGTTGGACGTTCGCGCCGATCTGGACGACCAGATCGGCGTACCGGTCGACGCGTTCTAGCCCAGCTGCCAAACGTCCTCGCGCAGGATCGGGACGGCGCGTCCGTCCTTCGTGATCCCGTCGACTGAGAGCTCCGGCCCGCCGACCATGAAGTCGGTGTGCACCGCGGACACGTTCATGCCTTCGTCGGGCTCGCCCTCGAACGCCTCGGGGACGCCGAAGCCGTAGGCGATGTGGCAGGTCGCGTTCTCGTCGTAGAGCGTGTCGAAGAACGTCGTATGCGTCTGTCCGACCCGCGAGGTGCCGTCGACGAGCGCGAGCTCGCCGAGGTACGCGGCACGGTCGTCGACCTCGAGTTGCCCGCGCACGATGCCGGCACCCTTGTCCGCCTGGACGTCGACGATCTTCCCGTCCTTCACCGTGAGCTGGAGCCCTTCGATGATGTCGCCGTCGAGAACCAGCGGCCGGCTCGAGCGGATCGTACCCTCCGCGCGTCGGCAATCCGGCGTCGTGAAGACCTCCTCGGTCGGCATGTTCGGGACGTACTCGATCCCGTCACGTGTCCGAAAAAGAGCCGACATCCAGCGTGCGTTGGGATTGAGACCGACGGTGAGGTCGGTGCCGGGCCCCGTGTAGTGGATCGCGTCGAGGCCCAACTCGTTCAGCTGCTTCCCACGCTCTTCGAGTCTCGCCATGTGGTCGCGCCACGCCTGCACCGGATCGGCCTCGTCGAGTCGGGTGCAGAATGCGACTGCCTCCCAGAGGCGCTCCACGTCGGGCTCGCCGTAGATCTGCGTGGCCCAGCCTTCGCTCGGATAGGCGACGCCCGACCAGTTGAGTGACCGCTCCACCATCTGGTCGCGGATGATCTCGACGACCTCTTTCATGCGGGCGCGGCCGACGCGCTCGCCGTCGAGGTCGTTCATCAGCTGCGGCTCGGGGTCACCCGTCGTCCAGAGCTGCGCCCCGCCTTCCATCGCGCGATACAGCTGCTTCATCCACTCGGGCGAGTGCGTCAGCGCCTCGTCGGGGCCGAGCTCGATCATCGCGTGCCGAACGTGGTCGTCGCGATAGCGCACGTCGACATACCGCGCTCCCGCACGGTACGCCGCCCGCGTCAGGGCACGCGCGAGCGGCGCGTGCTCGACCTGCGTCGTGAGGAACACCGTCTGCCCTTCCTGCACGTTCGCGCCGACGCGGACGGCGAGGTCGGCGTACGCCTCGAGGCGCTCGTCGATCGCCGGAGCTATAGCTGCCATACGTCCTCCCGGAGGATCGGGACGGCCGTGCCGTCCTGGGTGATTCCGTCGACGGCCACTTCCGGGCCGCCGATCATGAAGTCCGTGTGCACGTTCGAGACGTTGATTCCCCGCGCGCGCAGCTCGTCGGGCGACAAGCCGTCCAGCCCGTCGATGCCGAATGTCACCGCCGCACCGTATGCGATGTGGCAGGCCGCGTTCTCGTCGAACAGCGTGTCGAAGAAGGTGAGGCCCGTCTTGCCGACGGCGGACTCGCCGTCGACCAGCGCGATCTCGCCCAGCGCTCGGCCGAACTCGTCGGTGTCCATCTGCGCGTTGACGGTGCCCGCGCCGACGGAGGCCCGCACGTCGACGGCTTTCCCTGCCTCGAACCGCATCTCGAGACCCTCCACGATCACGCCGCCGAGCGCCAGCGGCCTCGTCGAGCGGACAGTGCCTTCGGTGCGGCGCCAGTCGGGTGCGGTGAAGACCTCTTCGGTGGGGAGATTCGCGACGTGGAAGATGCCGTCGACCGTCGGGCCGCCGCCGCCCATCCAGCGCGCGCCGGGAAGGAGGCCGACCGTCAAGTCGGTACCCGGCCCGTGGAAGTGGATCGCGTCGAACGCGTGGTCGTCGAGCTGCTTGCTGCGTGCGATGAGCTTGTCGCTGTGCGCCCGCCAGGCGTCGACCGGATCCGGCTGGTCGAGGCGCACCGCACTCTGGTACGCAGCCCACAGCCGCTCGACGTCCGGCTCGCCGAACATCTGCTGCGCCTGGCCGGCCGTCGGGTAGGCGGCGATCGCCCAGTTGGTCGTGCGCGCGTTCTGCGACGCGAGCTGTGCCTCGAGCGCTTTGATCGGGCGCGTCTTGCCGACGCGGCCGGGGTCGAGGTCCGCCAGCAGCGTCGGCTCGGGGTCGCCGGCGATCATGATCAGCGCGTTGCCGTCGAGCGACGACGAGCGCGCAAGCGTCCACGGCTGCGTGTAGGTGAGATCTTCTTCGGCCGCGTGCTCGATGAACGAGCGGCGGACGTGCATGTCGATGTACGTCACGTCGACGAACCGCGCGCCCGCGCGGTAGCCGGCCTCCGAGAGCTCGCGTACGAGCGGCGCGTGGTCGAGGAGCGCGTTGATGAGGAGCGTCTGCCCTGGCTGGACGTTCGTGCCGACCCGGACGATCAGGTCGGCGTAGGCGGGGAGGCCCTTCATCCGCCAGAGAATAGAGAACTCGATATCAAGTGTCGAGCGGCACGTCGTTCCAGTCCGTGCCCTCTCCGGCCAGCCAGTTGAGCGCGTGGTGTCGTTCCGCCGCGATCGAGTGCGCCTCTGCGTGCTGCTCGGGCGTGAGGTGGCGGTAGACCTTGCCGTACGCACGGAAGTCGCCGCGGACCGGGATGGGCAGCAGCCCCTCGTCGTGCCCGCGCATCGCCGTCGCGGCGACCAGCTGGTCGAAGCTCGAGTAGCGCGCGGGAAGCTGGAGCGAGCCCGACTGTTGCAGGTCGGTCGTGCGCGCCCGCCAGTGCCACAGCCGCGCCGAATCGCGTTCGAGCTCGAGCTCGTCCGGGTCCCGCAGCTCGCCGGCGGCTGCGTTCGCCTGGACGACCTCGTCCGTGTCGAACGGGCGGTCGTACGGTGGGAGCTCGAGGAGGTGAAGCGACCACAGCAGCGTGCCGAGCGCCTCGCCGCGCCAGATCGCGTCGACGACCGCGGGCTCGCGTGACGGCAGGCGCGCGAGGGCCGCGCTGACGTCGGCGCGCAAGGCCTGGCACCGCTCGACCACCTGGGACCGCGAGCGGAGCCGGAAGCGCGCCATTCGACCGAGCTTAGATGACTACCCGAACCAGTCGAGGCGGTTCAGCGGCCAGTAGGTCGCGATCACCGGGCCGATCAGGCTCGAGCGCGCCACGGATCCCCACGTGCGCGAGTCGCACGAGTGGGTGCGGTCGTCGCCGAGAAAGAAATAGTGGCCTTTCGGCACCTGCGGCCAGGAGCCGGTCTCCTGATCGCGGAGCGCCGGATCGACGTACGGCTCGTCGAGCTTCTTGCCGTTGACGTAGACCGCGCCGTCGCGCTCGGAGACCAGGTCGCCGGGGAGGCCGATCAGCCGTTTCACGAATGTCGCGCCGCCGTCGCCCGCGCCGCATTGCGACGCTCTCGCCGGCGTCTTGAAGACGATGATCTGCCCGCGCTTCGGGTCGTCGAAGCGAAATGCGAGCCGGTTGGCGATCACCCGGTCGTTGTAGTTGCCCTCGCACCACGCGCCCGGCTTCGCACAATGGAGCGTCGGCTCCATCGAGGAGGACGGGATCCGGTACGGCTTGGCTACCTCGGCCTCGAACGCGAGCACGAAGACGACGGCGAGCGCGATCGTCACCACCCAGTCGACGATGGAGCGCCACGGCTGCGGCATCCGGCTCGCCAGCTTCATGGCCACCAAGATAGAGGCCGTCGGCCGTTGGCTGTCGGCGGTTGTCCGACTAGGCTGAGTCGCGTGAACTGCCCCAACTGCGGCGCCGAGAACCCTGCCGGGCAGCGGTTCTGCGGCTCATGCGGCACCGCCCTCGTGGAGACATGCGGGAGCTGCGGGACGGCCAATCCACCGGGGCAGCGCTTTTGCGGGAACTGCGGGACGGCGCTCGGGGTAGCGGCCCCCGCTCCTGCGCCGGCTGCCGCCGTGGTGCCGGCGGCCGAGCGCCGGGTCGTCTCCGTGCTCTTCGCCGACCTGGTCGGCTTCACGGCGCTCTCGGAATCGCGCGATGCGGAGGAGGTGCGGGAGCTCCTCTCGCGCTACTTCGACACCTGCCGACGCCTGATCGAGCTCTACGGCGGCACGGTCGAGAAGTTCATCGGCGACGCGGTGATGGCGGTGTGGGGGACGCCGGTCGCGACCGAGGACGATGCGGAGCGCGCCGTGCGCGCCGCGCTCGACCTCGTCACCGCTGTGGGAGCGCTCGGCGAGGAGCTCGGTGCGGAGAATCTGAGAGCACGCGCCGGGGTGCTCACCGGCGAGGCGGCCGTCACGCTCGGCGCCACCGGGCAGGGCATGGTCGCCGGCGACCTCGTCAACACCGCGTCACGCGTGCAGTCGGTCGCCGAGCCGGGAACGGTGTTCGTCGGTGAGGCGACTCGCCGTGCGGCCGAGCAGACGATCGTGTTCGAGCCCGCCGGCTCGTTCGAGCTGAAGGGCAAGGAAGGCGAGACGCCGCTCTGGCGTGCGCTACGCGTCGTGTCCGGTCGCCTGGGCTCGCTGAAGTCGCAAGGTCTCGAGGCGCCGTTCGTCGGCCGCGACCGTGAGCTCCGTCAGATCAAGGAGCTGTTCCACACCACCGCGGACGAGAAGCGCGCGCAGCTCGTGTCGGTCACGGGCATCGCCGGCATCGGCAAGTCGCGACTCTCGTGGGAGTTCTACAAGTACTTCGACGGGATCGAGCAGATCGTGTACTGGCACCGCGGCCGCTGCCTCGCCTACGGCGACGGCGTCACCTACTGGGCGCTTGCCGACATGGTGCGCATGCGATGCGGGATCGCCGAGGACGACGAGCCTGACGCGGCGCTGCAGAAGCTCCGCGCAACGCTCGACGAGCATCTCCTCGACGCCGCCGATCGCGAGTACGTCGAACCGAGGCTCGCACAGCTGCTCGGGCTCGGGGAGCACGAGGCACGGGAGCGGCAGGATCTGTTCAGCGCCTGGCGGCTGTTCTTCGAGCGGCTCTCCGACGTCTATCCGACCGTTCTCGCATTCGAGGATATGCAGTGGGCCGACTCGAGCCTCCTCGACTTCATCGAGTACCTGCTCGAGTGGTCGCGCAACTCACCGATCCTCGTGGTCACGCTCGCTCGGCCCGACCTCGTCGAACGGCGGCCGACGTGGGGCGCCGGTCACCGGAACTTCACGTCGCTCTATCTCGAGCCGTTACCCGAGCCGGCGATGGAAGAGCTGCTCGCGGGGCTCGTCCCGGGACTCCCGCACGCGCTTCGAGATCAGATCCTCGCGCGCGCGGAGGGCATCCCGCTGTACGCCGTCGAGACGGTGCGGATGCTGCTCGATCGCGGGCTGCTCGCGGAGGATGCTTCGTCGTATCGCGTCGTCGGCGAGGTGGAGTCGCTCGCGATCCCGGAGACGCTGCAGGCACTCGCCGCCGCGCGGCTCGACACGCTCTCGGCGGACGAGCGCCGGATCGTGCAGGACGCCGCCGTGCTCGGCAAGACTTTCACCCTGACAGCGCTCGGCGCGTTGACGGGGCTCGAGCGCGACGAGCTGGAGCCTGTGCTCGCCGGGCTCGTGCGCAAGGAGCTGCTCGGGCTGCAGGTGGACCCGCGCTCACCCGAGCACGGTCAGTACGGCTTCCTGCAGGACCTGATCCGGCAGGTCGCATACGACACGCTCGCGAAGCGCGACCGGCGCGAGAAGCACCTTGCAGCAGCCGAGCATCTCGCCACCAGCCTCGCCGAGGACGAGGTTGCCGAAGTCGTCGCCTCACATCTCGTCGAGGCGTATCGGCTCGACCCCGACGCCAACGACGCAGCCGAGCTCCGCGGTCGCGCACGTAGGGCGCTCATCGCCGGGGCCGAGCGCGCCGCCTCGCTCGGAGCGAACGAGGAGGCGGGCCGCTTCTTCACGCAGGCCGCCGACCTCGCATCGACGCCCAGCGAAGAAGCTGCCGCGCTGACCCGCGCCGGAGAGATGGTTCACCAGCTCGGGCGAACGGATGAGGCAGAGGGCTTGTACCGGCGTGCGAGCTCCCTGTACGTGGAGCTCGGCGAGCCGCACGCAGTCGCGCGCCTCGCAGCCATGCTCGGCTACGTCGCGCTGACGAGCGGGCGCAGCGAGGAGGCCGAGCGCGTGATGCGCGAGGCGTACGAGACGGTCAAGGACGACGAGCCCGACGCCGACGTCGCGCTCCTGACCGGACGGATGGCGCAGCTCTATGCGTTCACGGGCGATCCCCGCGCGGCCGAGCTCGTCGACCGCACGCTCGACATCGCCGAAGGCCTCCAGTTGTACGAGGCGATGCTGCGCGGCTGGGGCGCCAAGGCGGTCATGCTGTTCCCGACCAGACCGACCGAGGCATTCGGCCTGTTCATGCTCGCACTCTCGGTCGCGCGCGAGCACGACATCCCGAGGGCGATCACCGTGGCCTACGGAAACGTCAGCGACGCGGCGATGCAGCGCGATCGGTATCTCGACTGCCTCGGGTACATCGAAGAGGCCCTCCCCGGCGCACGCCGGATCGGCGACCGCCGAAACGAATGGTTCATGCTCGCAGAGCAGTCGTATGTCCTCAGCATGCTCGGCCGGTGGGACGAAGCTCTCGCGCGAGCGGCCGAGTTGCCCGCGGAGAACGTCGGCACCGACATCGCCACTGCGAGCTTGCTCACCGGCGTCCTCGAGATCCACGTTCGCCGGGGTGAGCTGGTCGCGGCGCAGGAGCTGCTCGCACGGTTCGACGACCTCGCGCGATCGGGTGACGTGCAGATGCACGGCTCCGTCTTCGGGGCCACGTCGGCGGTGCGCCTCGCCGAGGGGCGGATGCGCGAAGCGCTGGCGGCAGCGGAGCACGCGATCGAGGGTCGGCAGACGCTCGGCCTCGGCTCGCAGGACGTCAAGCAGGGGTACCGCAACGGACTGGAGGCAGCCTTCGCCCTCGGCGATCTGGACTCCGTCGACCGGCTGCTCGTGATCGTCGAGGATGCGCCCGTCGGTTTGCGTCCGCCGTATCTCGCCGCGCTGGCGCAGCGTTTCCGTGCTCGCCTCGCGGGCGACGCACCGGAGGCGGATCGGTTGTTCGCGGCCGCGACCGTCGGTCTTGCCGCGATCGACGTCGTCTTCGAGGAGGCGGTCGTCCAGCTCGAGCACGCGGAATGGCTCGGCCGGATCGGGAGGCCCGCCGAGGCAGAGCAGCTCCGCGCGGGCGCCCGCGAGACGTTCGAGCGGCTGGGCGCAACGCAGTGGCTCGAGCGCGCATCCGTGGTCGAGAGCGTCGCGGTCGATTAGGCACTGAATCGGCACGAATGCCGTCGGGGGCGCGGAGTACGGTGGTCCGCCCATGGCCAAGGCCGCTGCGATCCAGCACGTCTGCACCGAGTGCGGCACCGCGTCGGGCCGCTGGCTGGGCCGCTGCCCCGGCTGCGGGGAGTTCGGGACGATGGTCGCCGAGGCGCCCGTCCCTCGGGGAAAGCGCGACGCCGCCCGGGCGCCGCTCCGCCTCGTCGACGTCGTCGCGGAGGAGTCGGAGCGGATCCCGACGGGCGTGCCGGAGCTCGACCGCGTGCTCGGCGGTGGGCTCGTGCCCGCGTCGCTCGTGCTCGTCGGTGGAGAGCCGGGCGTCGGCAAGTCGACACTGCTCCTGAACGCGCTCGGCGCCATCTCCCGTGAGCGGCGCGCGCTCCTCGTCACCGGTGAGGAATCGGTCGCGCAGGTGAAGCTGCGCGCGACGAGGATCGGCGGCTGCGACGGCGTCGAGATCCTCGCCGAGACCGAGCTCGACGCCGTCTGCGCGACGCTCGAGCGCGAGCAACCTGCGGTGTGCGTGATCGACTCCGTGCAGACCCTGTGGTCGCAGGAGATCGGCTCGGCGCCGGGATCCGTGTCGCAGGTGAGGGAGGCGGCGGCCCGGCTGCTGCGCGTCGCGAAGGAGAGCGGCGTCGCGACGTTCCTCGTCGGCCACGTGACGAAGGACGGCTCGGTCGCCGGGCCGCGCGTGCTCGAGCACCTCGTCGACTGCGTGCTGCAGTTCGAAGGCGACCGTTACCACGCCCACCGCATCCTGCGGGCCGTGAAGAACCGGTTCGGCTCGACCAACGAGCTCGGCGTGTTCGAGATGACCGGCGCGGGTCTCGTCGGCGTGCCCGATCCGTCGGAGATCTTCGGCCGCACGCACGGCGGCGAGATCGGCGCAGCGGTCACGTGCACGCTCGAGGGCACCCGGCCGCTCCTGCTCGAGATCCAGGCGCTCGTCGCTCCCACCGACCTTGCCATGCCGCGGCGGGTGGGGACGGGCGTCGATCCGAAACGGCTCGCGATGATCGTCGCCGTGCTCTCGCGGCACGCGGCGCTCCCGCTCGGAGCGGCCGACGTCTTCGTGAACGTCGCGGGCGGCGTCCGCATCGACGAGCCTGGGGCCGACCTCGGCATCGCCCTCGCGATCGCCTCCGCGGCGAAGGGCGTTCCGGTGCGCGACGGGCTCGCCGCGTTCGGGGAGATCGGCCTCACGGGCCGCCTCCGCCCGGCCACGCAGGCCGATCGCCGGCTCGAGGAGTGCCGGAAGTTCGGCTGCGAGACGGTTCTCGGGCCCGGCTCGGAGACGCTGCGCACGGCGCTCCAGGCCGCCCTGGCCGATTCCGCGAACTAGCAGGGATTTTCCCAAAAATGGCGGTTTTGCAGGGTTTCTGGTACCCTGTCAGTCCCGCCGGTGGAGCCTTTCGAGGCCGCCGGCACTTTCGCGACTACAGACGGAACCGGAGGAGCACTTGTACAAGGTCGGCGACAAGGTGGTGTATCCGCACCACGGTGCAGGCACGGTCGTGAAGCGCGAGAAGAAGGAAGTTCTCGGCGAGAAGCGCGAGTACCTCACGATCAAGATCCTGCACAACGACATGACCGTGAACGTTCCCGCCGACAACGCCGAGCGAGTGGGCTTGCGCAAGGTGATCGACGAAGAGGCGGTCAAGAAGGTCGTCAAGTACCTGACCTCCGGTGGCACCGAGATGCCGAAGAACTGGAATCGCCGGTTCAAGCACAACCGCGACAAGATGAAGACCGGCGACATCTACGAGCTCGCCGAGGTCGTGCGCAACCTGGCGCTCCGCGACGGCGAGAAGGGCCTCTCGACCGGTGAGAAACAGATGTACGTCAAGGCGAAGAAGATCCTCGCCTCCGAGCTCATGTACGCGAAGAGCATGAGCGAGGACGAGGCGCTCGAGTGGCTCGAGGAGACGCTGAC
>JAICUZ010000225.1 GCA_025935595.1 Burkholderiales bacterium | reverse complement strand
GGCACCGGCCGGCTTCCACTGGACGTACAGCCTCTTCGTGTCGGACTTGAAGAGCATGAAGCAGCGATCAAGGAGATTCTCGAACTTCCCGAACGCGCCCTCGCGTCCGAGCCGCTTCGTGACACCGAATACCCGGCCGTCAGTCTCAGCAACCTTACGGAGGCTGACTGCCGATCCTTCTAGATCGAACCCGAGGCTGACGTCGTCATATCCATACCCAGCGACGGTGTAGGCGTTTCCAGCCGCAGCGGGCGGCGCCGTGCCTGACAGGTCAGGCATCGGCGCTCGCCCCTTGCCGCGCCTTGATCCGTTCTACGACCCGACGAAGAGCCTCTGGAAGTTCGTCGACCGCATCTGATCGCGGTTCTGGGGAACTAGGTTCTGGTCGAGGGTTTTCGTCTAACAGCAGTTCGAATCTGCTAGGCGCCTTGGGACTGGTGTCTGACACCAAACGGTGTCAGACACCCTTTCGAAGTGCGCTTCAGCTGATGCGGATCAGTTTCTTGTTGACGAACTCGTCCGCTCCGTAGCGGCCGAGCTCGCGGCCGAACCCGGAGCGCTTCGTGCCACCGAACGGCAATTCGGCGGCGTCGGCGCCGACGATGTTGACGTAGACCATGCCGGCGTCGATCCGGTCGGCGACGCGCGCCGCCTGGTCCGGGTCGGTCGTCATCACGTATGAGCCGAGCCCGAACGGTGTGTCGTTCGCGAGCTCGATCGCCTCGTCCTCCGACTGCACGCGATAGACCTGCGCGACCGGGCCGAACAGCTCCTCACGGTAGATGTCGTTCTCCGGCGTGATCTCGGTCAGCACCGTCGGCTCGAAGTAGTTGCCGTTCCGCTTGCCGCCGGCGACGACCTTCGCGCCCTGCTCGACCGCGCGCTTGACCTGCTCCTCCAGACGGTCGGCTGCGACCTCGGACGACAGCGGGCCGCACTCGATCCCGCGCTCGCGCGGATCGCCCTGCTTCACCGCGGTGAGCGCTGCCGTGAACTTCTCCAGGAACGGCTCGTAGAACTCGTCGATCACGATCATCCGCTTCGCGGCATTGCACGACTGGCCGGCGTTGTCGATTCGCGCGGCGACGGCGTCCTCGACCGTCTTGTCGAGGTCGTCCGTGCCGAGGACGATGAACGGGTCGGAGCCGCCGAGCTCGAGCACGACCTTCTTCAGGTTCTTGCCCGCGATCGCCGCGACGGCGGCGCCGGCGCGCTCGGAGCCTGTGACGGAGACGCCGCGGACGCGCGGGTCGGCGATCACCCACTCGATCTGCTCGTTCGTCGCGTAGATGTTCTCGTAGGCACCGGCAGGGAAGCCGGCATCGGCATAGATCTGCGCCATCGCCTCGGCCGACTGCGGACACTGCGGCGCGTGCTTCAAGAGGATCGTGTTGCCGATGATCAGGTTCGGCCCCGCGAAACGAGCGACCTGGTAGTACGGGAAGTTCCACGGCATGATCCCGAGCAGCACGCCGAGCGAGCTGCGGCGGATCACGGCCGACCCCTCACCCTCGGCGAGCCCGATCGGCTCGTCCGCCATCAGGGATTCCGCGTTGTCGGCGTAGAACTCGTAGATCGAGGCGGAGAAGTCGACCTCGCCGCGCGCCTGCCCGACCGGCTTGCCCATCTCGGCGACGATGATGTCCGCGAGCTCCTTGCGCCGTTCCGAGTGCAGCTCACCGACACGCCGTACGAGCGCAGCGCGCTCCGCGACAGTCGCAGCTTTCGACCATTCCCGGTGCGCCCGGTCGGCGCGACCGATCGCGTCCCGCAGATCGCCGTCGCTGATCGTCGGATACTCCTTGACCGTCTCGCCGGTCGCGGGGTCGACAACTGCGTACATGCTCGTCACTTCGCTCCTCCGTTGGTCGGACTGACGTCGACTTTACCCCGCTTGGCCGAGCGGTAGGCTCATACCATGGCCGTCACCCCCGCGCCGCGTGCATGGGAAGAGCTCTTCGCCGCCCGCACCCGCGGCGGCGTGGGCGAGGGGATCGCGGAGATCCTCGCGCTCCTCGAGGTGCCGGGGCTCATCTCCTTCGCGGGCGGCTTCCCGGACCCACGGACGTTCCCGCGCGAGCGCGCGTCGCAGCTGCTCGCCGAGTTCGCGGAGACGAAGGAGGCGAGCGCATTCCAGTATGCGCCGACGCGCGGGCTCGTCGGTCCGCTCGACGCGCTCGCGGGACGGATCGACGCCACGCAAGGACGCCGTCCGGCCGACGACGAGCTCGTTATCACGAGCGGCTCGATCGAGGCGCTGGAGCTCACCGGCAAGACGTTCCTCGACGCGGGCGACACCGTCGTGGTCGAAGGCCCGACCTACCTCGGCGCGCTGATGGCGTTCCGGGGCTTCGCGACGCGAATCGAGGTCGTGCCGCTCGACGACGACGGGCTACAGGTCGACGAGCTCGAGCGGCAACTCGTCGCCGGCCTTCGGCCGAAGCTGCTCTACACGATCCCCGATCATCAGAACCCGGCCGGCGTGAGCATGTCGACCGAGCGGCGCGAGGCGCTCGTCGAGCTCGCGCGCCGACACGGCTTCGTGATCTTCGAGGACGTCGCCTATCGCGATCTCAACCTCGACGGCGAGAACCTGCCGAGCCTCTGGTCGCTTGCGCCGGACGTCGTGGTGCAGGCGGGCACGACGTCGAAGACATTCTTCCCCGGCGTGCGGCTCGGCTGGGCGGCCTCGCCCGCGGCGATCTCGGCGCACCTGGTCTCCGCGAAGCAGAACACCGATCAGTGCGCGGGCGCGCTCGGCCAGCGGTTCTTCGAGGAGTACGTGCGCCGCGGCTACCTCGACGAGCAGCTCGCCGCGTCACGTGCGCTCTACCGCACGAAGCGCGACCGGATGCTTGCCGCGCTCGAGCGGTCGATGCCCGAGGCCGTCCGCTGGACGACTCCACACGGTGGGTTCTTCTCGTGGCTCACACTCCCGAACGTTGACGCCGCCGCGCTTGCGGCCGAAGCCGTCGCCGGCGGAGTCGGGATCGTGCCCGGTTCGCTCTTCTATCCCGATGGACGCGGCGGCGACAATGTGCGCCTGTCGTTCAGCCTTGTCGACGAGTCGCAGATCGACTCGGGCATCGCCACGCTCGCAAGCCTGTTGTAAGGGCGCGCGTGCGCGGGTGAGAGCATCGCTCGCGCAGTCGAGTGCTGCCAGATCGCACGCGGTCCGCGAAGATTGCTTGACGTTGGGCGACACGCAGCACATCGCGCGTATGCAGTTCGTCTACGGCGGTCGTGACGAGCAACTCGACGCGCTTCTGAGCGAGAGCCTCGCCCCGCGGTCGCCTGACTTCCTCCTCGAGCTGGCCGCGCCTCTCTTGACGTCCGAGAGCAGGCTTGTTGACGTCGGCTGTCGAGACGCACGGCACCTGATCCCGCTCGCGGCGCGGTCGGGCTGCACCGGCGTCGGGATCGACCCGGTCGACCGCAACGTTGATCGCGCAAGAACTGCCGTCATCGCCGCTGGTCTCGATCTGCGGATTGAGATCCGGCGCGGGGTGATGGAGCAGATCGAGGAGCCCGACAGCAGCGTGGATGTGGTCTGGTGCCGAGACGTCCTCACGGTCGTGCCCGACCTGGAGGCGGGCTTGGCCGAAGTTGCACGCGTGCTGAAGCCGCGCGGCGCCGCGATCATCTACAGCGTCTTTGCGACGTCGCGCCTGGAACCCCGCGAGGCTGCTGCGTTTCGGCCGCTCTGCAACGTGGAGCAGAATCTCGAACGTGCCCGGGTGGAAGGGGCCTTCGAACAGGCGGGTTTCCGAATCGAACGCCTGGAAGAGATCACAACGGAGTTCCGTGAGTACGACGAGGAGCGGACGCAGCCCGTCTCAAACAGCTTGTTGCGACTCGCGCGGCTCCGCCGCCGTCGTGAAGAGGTGATTCAGCGATTCGGCAACGACAAGTACGACCTGTCGGAAGCCTCGCTTCACTGGCTCGCCTACCTCCTGCTTGGCAAGCTCGAACCCATCGCGTACGTCCTCCGTTCGCCATAACCGGCGCTCTGGATTCATTCAGCGGACGCAACCTTTGCCATGCCGGGCTGCTTGGCTGAGGAAACACAGCGCCGACCGCAGGCGTCATCCTGGAACGCTCGCGCACGCGACAGCCGCTTGACGGTCAGATCGACCGCTGGGCGACTTGGAGCTATCTACGGCGGGGTTCCCGGCGCATCATCAGATCATCGTGATCGCTTTACGCCAGCGACTAGCACTCGTTCTTTCGGCAGTGGTCGTGATCGTCGACATCACCTACTGGTCCGCAGCCGACGGCGTATGCAGCCCAAATTCCGGCGTGGACGACCGACTCTGGTTCATCCCGCCGGCCCTATGGCTAACGGCTCTGATCGTCTGTGTGGCGCTCCGGCCGCAGCGGCCGGGCTGGCTCGTCACGCTTCTGATGATTCTCGCGCCGATCTTCTATTTCCTGGCGATGGGAGCGACCATCAATCCGTGCTTGGTCTAGAGGCCCGTCCTCTGGCGCCTGCGAG
>JAICUZ010000278.1 GCA_025935595.1 Burkholderiales bacterium | reverse complement strand
GTCCGCTATCTCGGCTCGATCCTCCTCCGCGAAGACGAGGTCGTCCTGTGCCAGTTCGACGGTCTTGCCGACACGGTGCGCACCGTCGCCGAGCGAGCGCAGGTTCCGTTCGAGCGCATCCTGCACGCGGCCCGTTCCCCCTGGACTCAGACGACTTGAAGGCGACCGGCGACGAACGCGACGTGGACGGGATAGTCGTCGACCCGCTCGGGCTCGGGTAGACCGTGCCGCGCGCGAAGGGACTGCACGTCAGGATTGGAGATGAACGAGTCGAACGCTTCTTGTGACGGGCACGTGTCGACGAGGACGATCCCGTCGTTCGCGCGAAGACAGAGATGAAGCTTCATGTTCGCCGACGGGATCTCGGCCACCATCGCGTCGTAACCGCGCAGCAGCTCGTCGGGATCGCCTCGGAACCTCCAGATCGACGCATGCACGTCGACTAGTTTCGAGCAAAGAGCGAAGTCCCGTCTACTTCGCTGTTATACTGAACCCAATGGTTCAGCATTCCGCCTCCGTCGACCGAGCGTTCGCAGCTCTCGCAGACCCGACGCGCCGCGCCGTGCTCGAACGGCTCGGCCTCGGGAGTGCGTCGATCAGCGAGCTCGCCGAGCCGTTCGGAATGTCCCTCACGGGCATGAAGAAGCACATCCGACTGCTCGAGGAAGCGGAGCTCGTCACGACCGAAAAGGTCGGCCGCGTCCGGCGCTGCATGCTCACGCCGTACGCATTCGAGGGAATCACCACCTGGCTGCAGCGGCTCGATCGCTTTGCCCGGGTCGTCGAACGAACGAAAGGAACGCGATGAACACCACCACTGTCACCAAGCCGAGCGAGCTCGAGATCCGCGTCGAGCGTGTCTTCGACGCGCCGCGCGATCACGTCTTCTCGGTGTGGACGAATCCGGAGCTGATCCCCGAATGGTGGGGCGACGGCACGGTCGTCGAGGAGATGGACGTCCGCGCGGGCGGCACGTACCGGTTCAAGACCGCGTACGGCGTCGTCGAGGGCGAGTTCCGCGAGGTCGATCCACCCGAACGGCTCGTGCAGACGTTCCAGAACCATCTGCAGACACTCGAGTTCGAGGACCTCGGCGAGCAGACGAAGCTGACGCAGACAATGCTGTTCGCAACACCCGAGGAGCGCGACACGACGATGAACTACGGCGTTGAAGAAGGTGCGAAAAGCGGTTTCGCACGAATCGACGAGGTGCTGGCACGGCTGGCGGAGGTGCGCAATGGCTGAGAAGAAGGGATTCACCGCCGAAGAGAAGGCGGCCATGAGGGCACGCGCGAAGGAGCTGAAAACGAAAGAGGACGGCGAGAGCGCCGTCAAGGCTGCGATCGCCGCGATGACTCCGCAGGACCGCGCGCTCGCGAAGCGCGTCGACGAGCTCGTCACCGCTGCGGCTCCGCAGCTCACCCCGAAGACGTGGTACGGGATGCCTGCGTATGCCGACAAGGACGGCAAGGTCATCTGCTTCTTCAAGAACGCCGGGAAGTTCAAGTCGCGGTACTCGAACCTCGGCTTCAGCGACCAGGCGAATCTCGACGCCGGCTCGATGTGGCCGACCGAGTTCGCGCTGACGAAGCTGACGCCTGCCGACGAGAAGAAGATCACGTCGCTCGTGAAGAAAGCAGTGAGCTGATGCCAGGTAACTCGCAACAGGCGACGGTTGAGGGTCGCGACTGGCATACCGCCGCCGGAAGGACGACAATCCGAGGATGATCGGTAGCCGCGCGGTTGTGGAGGACGAGGCGATTGCCACCGTTCTTCGGCTCTACATCGAAGGATCGGCGTACGGTGACGCCGCCAAGCTGAAAGAGGCGTTCCACGAGCACGCACGGACCTACGGGTCGCTCAACGGCACGCGCCACGACAGTTCGGTCGGCGAGATGATCGCGATGGAGGAGCGGTCGCCGCGCAACAGCGGCGGCAGGTACACCGCGCACATCATGTCGATCGAGCAGGCGGGCGACGTCGCCACCGCCACGATCGAGGAAGACGGCTGCTGGGGCACGGCGTCGTTCACGAGCTTCCTGTCGCTGGTGAAGTTCGACGACCGCTGGCAGATCGTCGCCAGGGTCTTCGCGCACGTGTCGGGCGCTCTGCCTCCGTCATAGCTGCCTGCTAACATCGGCATCCGATGTACCAGTTCCTCGGTCGTCGGCCGTTCCGAGAAGCACGGCTGCGCTCCTACATCCTCCGCGAGCACGCCGCCGGCCGGCCGCTGAGCGAGATCCTGGGCGACCGCTACGTCGGCCGCTGCGGCAGCGGAAGTCTCTGTCGTCACGTTCTCGTCGATCGTCGGACGATCGAGGCGCTCGAGGCGCACGTCCGCGAGGAGCTCGCGCGCCTGCGTCCCTGAACGCAGACACTCGAACCATCCGCGGCGCACGCGCGTAGGACGAGATGACCCCACTCCCGAAAGGAGCACGTCATCTCTCCCATCGACCCCGACGACATCGTCTCACGAGGCAGGTTCCTCGGCCGTGCAACCATCTTTCTCGGCGGTCTCGTCGCACTCGGCGCGGCGCTGCCCGCGGCCGGGCTCGCGCTCGTCCCCTCGTTCGTCCGCAGGCGGACCACTCCGATCGACCTCGGACCGATCAGCGCGTTCCGTGAAGGCGAGTTCACGGCCGTGACCTTCCTCAGCGATCCGGAGGCCGGCGAGATCTCGAGGCGCGCTGCGTATGTCCGGTACAACGGGCTGCTCGGCACCGAGCCGAGCTTCACGATCATGTCGAGCCGCTGCACGCACGTCGGCTGCCCGACCCAGCCGAACGGACCGCTCTTCAAGAACCGGCAGCGCTCGGCAGGTGGCGTGACGATCGTCCCGACCCGCCCCTCCGGGTTCGGCTGCCCGTGCCACGGCAGCCAGTTCGACACGGAGGGGAATCGCACCGCCGGTCCCGCGCCGCGCGCGCTCGACCGCTATGAGTTCTCGATCAGCCACGGGCGCCTGTACCTCGGCAAGCTCTTCAGCGTCAGCCGGGTCGACGGGGCAGGCTCCGATGCGCGCATCCACGGCTACGACCTTCAGGGCGCCGGGCAGCCGGTCAGCGGCGTCGAGTCGTGGTTGTACCCGCTCGAGCCCTCGGCCTGATCCAAGATGTTCAAGATGGAGGGCGTGAAGGCACCGACGTTCGCGGACGTCCTCGAGGCGCGCACCCGCATCGCGCCGTATCTCCTGCGAACGCCGCTGCGCGAGTACCCGCCGCTCGGCCGTCTTGTCGACGCGACAGTGCTCGTCAAGCACGAGAACCACCTGCCGACCGGCGCCTTCAAGGTGCGCGGCGGCATCAACCTCGCCTCGCAGCTCACGGCGTCCGAGCGTGAGCGTGGCGTGATCGCGTCATCCACGGGGAACCACGGGCAGTCGGTCGCGCTCGGCGCCCGGCTGTTCGGGGTCAAAGCGACGATCTGCGTCCCGGAAAACGCGAACCCGGTCAAGGTCGCGGCAATGCGCGACCTCGGCGCGGAGGTCGTCCCGCACGGCATCGACTTCGACGAGGCACGCGAGGACGCGGAACGGCTGGCCGCCGAGACCGGCTTTCGCTACATCCATTCAGGGAACGAGCCGCTCCTGATCGCCGGCGTCGCGACTGCGACCCTCGAGCTCCTCGAGG
>JAICUZ010000203.1 GCA_025935595.1 Burkholderiales bacterium | reverse complement strand
CGCTCGGCCGGAACGTCCGGCGTGACGGAGAACGCCAAGGTCATGCTCGCTTACCCGGGAGCACGAGGGCACGCAGCAGGTGGCGATGCGTCCGCACCTCGTTCCGAAGGCGCGGGTTCGACACCTCGTCGATGCCGGCCAGGATCAGGGTCAGGCCGAGCACGGTGATCACGAGCGCGATGCCGGGGAACACGAACGGCCACCATTCGCCCTGCAGCACGGCCGAGTTCGTCTGCGCCCAGTAGAGCGTCATCCCCCAGCTGACGTGCGTCGTGTCGCCGAGCCCGAGGAACTCGAGCCCGGCGTCGACGAGCAGCGAGATGTAGAAGACGAGCACGAACGCCGCAGCGATGCGGCTGATCATGTTCGGCATGATCTCGCCGAAGACGATGCGCCACGTCGACTCGCCGGCGACCTTCGCCGCCATGACGAAGTCGCGGTTCTTGAGTTGAAGCGCCTGCCCGCGCAGGATGCGCGCCTCGAACGCCCACAGCGTGAATGCGAGGACGAGGATCATCGTTCCCATGTTGCGGCTCTTCAGATACGCCGAGATGACGACGAGCAGCGGGATCACGGGAATGACCAGGAAGACGTTCGTCAGGAAGTTGATGACCTCGTCGACGATGCCGCCCGAGTAGGCGGCGAGGATCCCGAGCGTCGCCGCGAGAACGGTCGCGAGCGCGCCGGCGGCAGCGCCGAGCATCAGGGAGCGTCGGGCGCCGAGCACCACCTGCGAGAAGATGTCGCTGCCCTGGTCGGTCGTCCCGAACAGGTGATGCCACGACGGCGCCTGGCGCGCGGCGTACAGATCGAACCCCGTCGGATCGGAGACGGAGATCAACGGCGCGATCAGCGCGACGAGGATCATGAAGCCGACCAGCGCGAGCCCGACACGCGACTTCGGGTTGCGAAGGAGCAGCTCGAGCCAGCCGGGAAGGTGCCATCGCGACTTCACGACAACCGGTGTCGGGTTGAGCTCGAGGGCGGGCTGCAGCTGCGACATCAGCCGGCGCGGACCCGCGGGTCGAGGACGAGGTTGAGCAGGTCCATGAAGAAGTTCGCCGCGATCACGCAGAGCGCGAAGACGACGAGCAGCCCCTGCGTCAGCGGATAGTCGTTGCCGAGCGCCGCCTGCTGGAGCGTGAGCCCCGCGCCCGGATAGCTGAAGACGTACTCGATGAAGACGAGGCCGCCGACCGCGCTCGCGAACTGCGCGGCGAAGCCGTTGAGCGGCGGCAGGATCGCGTTGCGTCCGGCGTAGCGCGTCATCACGCGCCTGTCGCGCAGGCCCTTCGCGTGCGCCATCGCGACGTAGTCCTCGCCCATCGTGTTGATCATCACGGTGCGCATGTTCAGCACCCAGCCGCCGGTGAACGCCGCGACGATGATGAGGATCGGGAGCTGCGAATGGCGGAACGCACTCGACAGGAACGCCCAATCGAAACCGGGGACAAGGCCGCTGTCATAGGCGTGCTGGATCGGGAACCAGTGCAGCTTCAGCCCGAGGAAGTAGACGCCGATGAGCCCGGTGAAGAACGCCGGGAACGCCGACAACGCCATGAAGACGGGCACGACCACCGTGTCGAAGCCGCCACCGCGGCGCCACGCCGCGATCATGCCGATCCCCGTTCCGAGCAGGAACGCGAGGATGAACGCGACGCCGACCAGGAAGATCGAGTACGGCAGCACGCGGCCGATCACCTCGGAAACGTGCGCCGGGTAGTTCGACGTCGACACGCCGAAGTCGAAATGCACGACGCGGTGCAGGTAGACGACGTAGTCGTGCCAGATCGAATGGTGGCCACCGCCGAGCAGCGCCTGGTACGTCTTGATGATCCCCGGGTTCGACTGGATCTGTGACGGCGAGAGGCGCTGAAGGACGCCTCCGATCGGGTCGCCCGGCATCAGCCGCGGCAGCAGGAAATTGAGGGTCAGCGCAACCCACACGGCGAAGGCGTAGAACGCGAGTCGTCGGAGGAAGAAACGCATGGGTGGTTAGTTATGCACGTTCGGAAACGCGGCGGCGGACGACCCCCAGTGGCCGTCCGCCGCCTGCATGGAGGGGCTTGGTCGTACTACTGCCCGGCTTGCCCGCCCGGACAGATCCTGGTGAAGCTGAGGATGTTGTCGGGGTACGTGCTGAAGATCGGGTCACCGAAGTGATTCTTCGGCGAGTTGAAGCAGTGGAAGTACTTGGTGCTGTACGTCGACCAGCGCGGGCCGATGAAGAGCGGCACGAGCGGGAACTGCTGCAGCCAGAGCTGCTGCAGCTTCGTCGCGATCGCGTGCTGCTTGTCGCTGTCGAGCGTCGTCTTCCATTGCGCCAGCAGAGCGGTCGCCTGGTCGTTCTTGAAGTGGATCCAGTTGCCGGTGTTCGTCCCATCCTGACCCGGCGCGACATACGCGTTGTTCGACATGTTCGAATAGAAGAACCCGTACGGCGAGCCCTGGGATGCGTTCTGCCAGAGCAGCGTCGGGAACTTCGTCGCGGACGCGTTCGGATACCACGAGTTCCAGTCCGGCTCGAGCTTCACGTTCGAGTCGATGCCGATCGCCTGGAGGTTCTTCGTGATGATCTGGTTCGACGCCACCCAGTCCGACCAACCCGAGATGACGTGGATGTCGAGGTTGACGGCGTTCCCCTTCGGATCCATCAACTGGTTGCCCTTGTAGGTGAACCCGTTCGAGGTGAGCAGGCTCTTCGCCGCCGTCGGGTTGTAGGTCGCCAGCGTCTTCGCCTGCGCTTTCACGGTTGCGTCGGTGACCCACTGCGGGAAGAGCCCGCTGATTCCGATCGCGTCGGTCGGCGGTGCGTAGCCGTACTCACCGAGCTTCGACACCGTCTTGCGATCGATCGCCATCGACAGCGCCTTGCGGAAGCTGACGAGGCTGTACGGGTACTGCGTCGTGTCGAGGGTGAGCGAGATCGGGTACGCCGTCGTCGCATAGAACGAGTGGTAGTGCGCCTTGTCCTTCGACTCGTACGCCTGCGCGACGTTCGGGACGAAGTTGTGCGTCCAGTCGACCTGCCCACTCTGGATGAGCGCGAGCGCTGCGTCGTTCGACGACGCCTGCACGTACTCGAGGCAGCCGATCAGCGGCTTGCCGGCCTGCCAGTAGTGCGGGTTCTTCGAGAAGACGTAGTCCTGCGTCGTGAACCGCGCGATCGTCGTGAACGGCCCCGAGGCAACCGGGTGCGGGTTCGTGAACGTCGCGGGGTTCGCCACCTTCGCCCACACGTGCTGCGGCACGACGACTGCGCCGTTGAGCGTCGTCGCGATGAACTGCGAGTCGATCGTCTTCAGCTTCAGCACGACGGCGTACTTGCCGCTCGCGCTGATCGAGACGATGTTCGAGTCCGGCCGCGTGTAGCCGATGATGTCCATCACTTTCGACTGGGCGCCGTTCCCGCCCTTGAGCGAGTAGACGACGTCGGCCGAGGTCAGCGGCTTACCGTCCGACCACTTGACGTTCTTCGCCAGGTTCAGCGTCAGCGTCTTGTTGCCGTTCGACCACTTCCAGGTGCGCGCGAGCCACGGAACGGCCGGCAGGCCACCTTCGGGAGAGATGACGAGCGGCTCGTACATCGAGCCCTTGATGAACTGACCGCTCGGCAGGCCGGTGGCGGTGTAGGGGTTGAAGTTCCGCACGAACGCCGGATCGCCGGACCCGGTCATGACGAGACACTTGTGTGCCGCCGTCTTCGAGATCGCGGACGGGGTCGTGCCGCGAACCGCGGCGGGGGACACCGTGGCGACGACGAGCACCACGAGCACCGCAAGCGCACCGACGGCCGTGGCGGCGAGCCACGGGCGCCTCGGTGACCCTGCAGAACGTGACATGGGGATGTGACCTCCTCGGTCGGACTGCCGGTATCGGCGTGTTCCGGAAATGTTCCGGGAACCGTAAACCCAGCACCAGCCACATGTCAAGCTAGTATTGCTTGCTCCTGAAGCAGCCTTCTGCAAGGCTGTTCCGGAAGCGTTTCCGAAACATGGCACAGGCTGACATTCAACGAGACGGGCCCCAATTTCGGGGCCGGAAGACGATCCGGGACATCGCCGACCTCGCCGGCGTCTCGATCGCGACCGTCTCCCGCGTCCTCAACGACCGCCCCGACGTCGCCCCGGACACCCGAGAGACGGTGCTTCAGGTGGTCCGCGAGCACGGCTTCAACCGGAACCGCGGCGCCCGCGCGCTCGGCCGGGGCCGGACCGGGTTCATCGGGCTGACGCTGCCACTCATCGCGGACGCGTACTTCGGCCCGATCCTGAGCGGCGCGTCGGAGGCGCTTTACGAGGAGGACATGCGCATCATCCTCGGCCCCACGCTCCACGAGCACGACCGTGAGGTCTCGATGCTCGAGCATCTCGTGCGCGAGTCGACGGACGGCGCGATCCTCATGCTGCCGTCGGAGTCGGAGGCCGAGCTGCGCGAGCTCCAGGCGCGCAACTACCCGTTCGTCGTCGTCGACCCGATGGAGCCGCCGCCCGACGGGATCCCGTGCGTCTCGGCGATGCACTCGTCGGGTGCAAAGCAGGCGACGGAGCATCTGCTCGACCTCGGGCACCGCCGCATCGCGGCGCTCGCCGGCGCCGAGGGCTGGTACGCGACAGAGGAACGGTTGCTCGGGTTTCGAGCGGCGATGGCGCGCGCGGGCATCCTCCCGGACCCCGAGCTGATCAGGTACTCCGACTGGCAGATTCGCGGCGGCGAGCTCGCGGCCGACGAGCTCTTGTCGCATCCGGTTGCGCCGACGGCGATCTTCGCGTTCAACGACAACGTGGCGATCGGTGCGCTGAACGCTGCGCGACGGCGCGGGCTGCGCGTCCCCGATGACCTGTCGATCGTCGGCTTCGACGACACGTTCCAGTCGCGGATCGTGTGGCCGCAGCTCACGACCGTTAGGCAGCCGCTGCAAGAGCTCGGTCGAACCGGTGTGAGCCTGCTGATGCGGCTGCTCG
>JAICUZ010000002.1 GCA_025935595.1 Burkholderiales bacterium | reverse complement strand
GCGGCTGGGGGCCTGCACACTGCGCATTGCGCCCGTCTCGCCCGGCGCCAAGGCCCACCGGCCTTGACCCCGGTCGAGCCAGCCACACTGCTTGGTGCAGACCCTCCCCGCGACGACCGCATTTATCGATCAACCATCTAGTTCGGCTTACCGGTCATCGCCCAGACGGCGACGACGTACGCGACGGTCAGGATCAGCGAGATCGCCATCGTCGCCTTGAGGAGCATCGCTGCGCCTCCTTTGTCGCTACCGAGACGCCGGACGCCGATCCCGCCGAGAGCGAGCGCGAGCAGGAACAGGACCCCGCCCCCGTCGGCGACGATGAACCCGATCCCGAGCCAGCTCGGCTCGTCGATCTGCGGAGGAAGCTTGTCCCAGTTCTGCAGCTGGTACAGCCACTGCCCCGCGAGCCGCAGCAGGATCAGGCCGGGCAGCCCCACCAAGAGCAGAGAGAAGTAGCCAAGCCGCAGGAGCCGGGTATCACCACGCGCGAGAACGATCGAGGTTGCGCTGGTGAGCAGCGCACCAAAGACGACCGTCGCGCCGACCAGGTGCAGGAGCAGCGCGAAGCTCTGATCGTCGGGCCGGATCGCAGCGATCATCTCAGGCACCCGGCTTCCAGATCATGTCGATCACGATCAGAACGACCGCTACCGAGGCGAGCGCGCGGAGCACGAGCCCCGTCGCGGTTCGGTTCAAGGCGGTGAGCTCCGCGCTCGGTGCGGTCGCGCCGGCGCCAGCGAGTGCGCTCGCCTCGCTGACCGGTTTTTCGTACTCGCTGAAGGACCGGAGCAGCGCCATCGTGGCGATCGCCCAAAGGACGATCGCAGCGATCACCCAGCCGTCCCACGGGTGGAAGTCGGCGCGCAGAACCGCGAGCCAGAGCCCGAAGGCGATGACGCCGATCAGTCCCAGGACCGTGGCGACGGTCGCAACGAGCCCGACTCGGTGCAGGTTTGCCGTCGCCGTCGGGGTATCGGCGGTTCGCATCGAGACGACGACGATCCAGGACATCACGAGCGAGCCCACGAGCGTCGCGGCGAACAACAGGTGAATCGAGAAGATCCAGTCTTCGAAGGTCACGAGCCCCTAATCCCTTCGGCGCGATGTCCTCGACGACGTGACATCAGCGATCGAGAAGCGCAAGTTCCTCGTCGAGGCGCCGAGCGAGCTTGGGATCGAGCTCCGAGAAGCCGTTCACAAGGTGCGGCTTGGCCGCCTCCGGTTTCAGTCTGGTCCACCGCCACGCGAGGAGGGCGATCACGAGGCCGGAGCCGGCGAGCCCCAGGATGGGGAGCAGCCAGGCGAGCAGCTCGAAGCCGCGAGTCGGTGGTGCGGCGAGGACGGCTTCGCCGAATTCGCTGACCAATCGCTGCTTGATCTCGCTCTTCGTGTCACCGGCCTCGATTCGAGCTTGAATGAACGCACGGATCCGGTCGGCAATGGGCGCGTCCGAGAGCTCGAGTAGCTGATGGCATGTCGGGCACATGACCTCGTGCTCGAGCTCGGCGAGCGTCGGGTGGCGCTCACTCGCAGCCGTCGGCGGCGCGAGAAGGAGCGCGAGCACAGCCGCCAGGAGCAAGCCACGGACGCTCATCGCTTCAGCGCGATCGCGAGGTTTTCCGCAAGCTGCCGACGCGTCAGCGGCCCCTTCACGTGCTCGCCGACGAGGTGGCCCGAGCGGTCGATGAACCACGTCTCGGGAAAGCCGGTGACGTTGTAATGCGTGGCCGTCGAAGCTCCGTTGTCGTGGACGACCGGGTAGGTGAGCCCGTACCGCGCGATGAAGCGGCGCGCGTCGCTGCGAAAGTCCTGGGCGTCGACGCCGACCACGACAAGACTCGCGGAACCGAACCGCCTTGTCGCTGCCTGGAGCAACGGAGCCTCCTGCTTGCAGGGAACACACCACGACGCCCAGAAGTTCAGGACGACCGTCCTTCCCCGCAACGAGCTGAGCCGTAGCCGGCCGTCGCCGTTCAAGCGCGGGAGTGAGAAGTCCGGCGCGGCGGGTGATTTGCCGGCAGCGAGCGCCTTGTCGAGACGACGTCCGCTGCTGTCCGAGACGAGTCGCATCGCGAGGATGACCAGCAGGAGCGCGACGAGCGAGAGCCCGACCGTCTGAAGAGCGGCACGGACCTTGCCGCTCGACGGGTGCCGGGCAACACGCGCTTCGGCTGTCGTCCGCGCAGCGCTCAACTGCGCACCTTCGCTCTGCTCGGCGTCGCGCGACGGCTGCCTGCCGGACGATCCGGCTTCGCCGCCGGCTCCAGCGCGCGCAATGTCTCGGCCGCCCGCCGGCGGAGCGGCCCGACCTGCTCGCGGTAGTCCCGGTCCGAGACCTTGCCCGTCCGGTGATCGAACTCGAGCTCCTTGAGCGCGGCGAGCGCGCGGTCGCGCTCCTCGACGAGCTCCAACCGCCGCGCGAGCCCGTCTGCGCTCGAGGCGCGCGGCAGCTCCGATTCCCGGACGAGCGGACTCGCGACGTAGAGCATTGCCGCAATCGTCACGGCGGCGGTCAGGATGACCGGGAGCACGATCAGGGCGACCATCATGCGACCACCGGGCGGCGTCCGTCGATCTCCAGCGCCCGTCGCGCGAGCTGCCGCTTCTCCCGTGCGTCTGGCCACATGGCCACCACAGACCCGATCAGGAAAACGAGGCCCGCGATCCAGATCAGGTCGATCAGCGGGTTCACCGCGATCTTCAAGAAGACGGAGCCGTCCTTGTCGAACTGATCCCCGATCAGCATCACGTCCTCGGCGCGGAGCCAATCGGTGTGGATCCCGACGGCGTTCGCGAAGAACTGTTCTACCTTGTAGTGGTTCTTGCCGGCCTCGACGATCCCCATCGACTTGCCGCGGTAGGAGAGCTCGAACTGCCCGCGTAGGGCGTCGTGGCTCGCACTACGGGTGAGCTTCGTCCCCAGGTAGGTGGCCGAGTAGCCGCCGACGCTCATCGCCTGCCCCGGCTGTAGATGGGCCGTGCGCCCGCTGTTGTAGACGCTCGAGCCCACGACGCCGATCGCGAGCAGCACGACGGCCGCGTGCGAGACGTAACCGCCGTAGCGACGCCGGTTGCGCGAGACAAGCGACGTGAAGGCGCCCGCCCACGTGGTGTCTCCCAGTTCCTTCCGAGCGCGTGTCCCGCGAACGAACTCCACGAGGACCGCTGCGATCGCGAAGGCCGAGAAGGTGTAGGCGACGAGGCCGGGCAGGCTCGAGCCGGCGCCGGCGCGCACGAGCATCGCGCCGACGAGCAGGGCGAAGAGGAGTGGCCAGGAGACCGCGCGCGCGAGCGAGCGTAGCGATGCGCGCCGCCAGGCGAGGAGCGGGCCGATCCCCATCAGAAGCAGCAACGGCAAGCCGAAGATCCTGAGGAAGAAGTTGTAGTACGGCGGGCCGATGCTGATCGAGACGCCGCGTAGCGCCTGCGAGAGCAGGGGGAACGCGGCTCCCCACAGCATCGTCAGCGCGAAAGCGACGAGCAGGAGGTTGTTGTAGAGGAACGCTGCCTCGCGTGAGGCGAGCGACTCGAGCCTCGTCGACGTGCGCAGGATCGAAAGCCGGCTGATGATCAGAAACGCGGATCCGGCCGCGACAACCGCGATGAAGGCGAGAAACCAGCCGCCGATCGACGACTGCGAGAACGAATGGATGGAGTTGATCACGCCGCTGCGCGTCAGGAACGTCCCGAAGAGGGTGAGCGAGAACGTGAGCGCGATCAGCACGACGTTCCACACGCGAAGCATCTTCTTCTTCTCCTGCACCATCACCGAATGCAAGAACGCTGTCGCCGCGAGCCACGGCATCAGCGCTGCGTTCTCGACCGGATCCCATGCGTAGTAGCCGCCCCAGCCGATTGACTCGTACGCCCACTTCGCGCCGAGCAGGATCGCAACGCCGAGGAACGTCCAGGAAAAGAGCGTCCAGCGTCGACTCGCCACGACCCATCGCTCGTCGACTCGACGCGAAGCCAGAGCCGCCATCGCGAACGCGAACGGCACCGTCAGCCCGACGTACCCGAGATAGAGCAGCGGGGGGTGGATCATCATGTACGGGTTCTGCAGGCTCGCGTTCATCCCGAGCCCGTTCGGCGGCGCCGTCTGGGTGGCGAACGGGCTCGCGACGGCATTCGGGATGAAGGCGAAGTACGCGCCGATCCCCCCCAAGATCGGCGCCGTCCAGGGGAGAACGTCGATCACGAGGCGCCTGTTCAGGAGAAGCGCCGCAGCGCCCACGCCGGTCAGGACGAGCAGCCAGAGCAGCAGCGAGCCCTCTTGGCCCGACCACAGAGCGGCAAGCGTGTAGGCGAGCGGCAACTGGCGGCTCGAGTGGTTCGCGACATAGCTGAGCGCGAAATCGTTGCGCACGAATGCGAGCACGAGCGTCCCCGCCGCGAGCACGGTGCAGGCGAAAGCGGAGACGAACGCGTTGACGGCAGACGAGAGCAGCCGCCTCCGGCCGCGCACTGCCGCATAGCTGCCGGCCACCGTCGCGTATCCGAGCAGGCCGAGCACGAGCAGAAGGACGGCCTGGCCGAAGAACGCCAAGGCTTACGCCGCTCTCTTCGGTGCGTACTTCGACGGGCACCTCGTCACGAGCGAGCCCGGCACCGCCACGAAGACACCACCGCGCAGCCGCCCTTCCAGGAACACGTGGCGGCCAAGCTTGAACAGGTCGGGAACCGAGCCGCGGTAGACGACCGGGATTGTGGCCGTTCCGCCGATCTCCTTCAGGGTGAAGCGCAGCCCCGACGCGCCGTGCGCGTCGCCGGTGAGCGGTCCCACGGCCGCGCCGGCGATCGTGACCTTGCCGTCGTGACCGGCCACGGATCGCGGGGTCAGCGACTGTGTCGCCGAGCCGGCCAGGCTCGTGTAGAGCAGGAAGATCGCGAGCACGGCCGCAACCGAGAGCGCGATGACGAGGCGAGGCGTGCTGCCTCCTCGCCGGCCTCCAGGGCTCACAGCGGGTCCTCCGCCGAGCCGAAGAGATGCTGAACCGCGCCGGCGTAGGCAGGGCCGGCCGGGCCGGCCGCCGCACGTTTCATCCGCATCGTCGGCTCGTGCAAGAACTTGTTCATGATCTGAGCGGTCAGCGCCTCGACCAGTTGCCGCTCCCGAGGCGAGAGCCGGCCGAGCTTGCGCTCCAGGCGGCGCAACTCGCCGACACGGATCTCGTCGGCCGACTTGCGCAGCGCCGCGATCGCCGGCACCACATCCAAGGAGCGCTGCCAGTCACCGAACTTGTCGGACTGCTCTCTGGCGATCGCCTGAGCGCGCGCGACCTCGCGGCTCCGATCCTCACGCCTGGCGTCGACGACTTTTGCCAGGTCGTCGATGTTGTAGAGGTAGCAGCCGCGCAGGCCTGCGATCTCGGGATCGAGGTCCCGCGGCACGGCGATGTCCAGAAGCAGCAGGGGTCGACCTTTACGCTTCGCGCCGGCGCGGAGGATGTCGGCGGCGCAGAGAACGATCCCCGGCGAGGCCGTGCACGAGATGACGACGTCCGCTTCCAGGAGCACCCCGTCGACGCGCTCCAGCGGGACCGGCTCGGCTCCGAAGCGCTCGGCGAGCTCGCCCGCCTTCGAGAGCGTGCGATTGGCGATAAAGATGCGTCCGCAGCGTTGGTGGACGAGATTCAGGAGGACGAGCTCGCTCATCTCGCCCGCGCCGATCACGAGCGCGGTGACGCCTTCCAATGAGCCGAGCAGACTTTCGGCGAGTCGCGTCGTCGCCGAAGGAACGGAGGCCGGCCAGTCGAGGAGCATCGTCTCGGATCGGATCCGTCTCCCCGTCTGCACGGCCTGCCGAAAGAGACGGTCGAGCACCGGGCCGCTCGCCCGCGCCTCCCGCGCGCCGCGGTGCGCCTCGCGCACCTGGCCGAGGATCTGCGTTTCGCCCACGACCGTCGAGTCGAGGCCGCCGGCGACGGCGAAGAGATGGGCCACTGCGTCGCCGTCGGCCAACACCGAGAGCACAGAGCGCAACTCGCGTGCGCCGAGGCCCATCAGCCTCGGCAGCTCGTCGAACGCCAAGGCCGTCGCCCCGTCGACATCGGCGGTCGCAAGGTAGATCTCAGTGCGGTTGCAAGTTGAGAGGACAACCGCTTCTGCATTCTCTCCCGCAAGTCGGGACCCGATCTCGGGCGCCAGTTGCAGTGCGAGATGCAGCCGCTCCCGTACCGAGACGGGCGCCGCCGAATGTGAAGCGCCTACCATGAGGACGCGCTTACCTGCGAGGCTCGCTGCTTCGACTTTCCTCATCGCGTCTGGGCCTCGACCGCACCGTGCTGCACCCGCTCGGGAGCCGCCGGCCACCCCGTCGGTTCCTCCTCCAGCGCCGGCTCGTCCGCGCCTCCAGCCTTTCGAGCGGACAGGTGCTCGAGCCCTTGCTCCAGGCGCTGCAGCTTCGCTGCGATGATCAGCACGTACGCGAGCACGACCACGAAGACGAGGAGGTACGCGGCGGCCACGTACTGCTCCGCCGCGGTCACCCGCGCAGCTCTTTCAACTCGCGCAACCTCACGTCGATCCGCTTTCCCGCCAGCTCGATCCGGTAGAGGGTCGAAGCGAGCGCGAGCAGCGCAGCCCACGCAACGCAGAACGTGACCAGCATCGCACCCGCCATCTGCGGGCCGTGCTGATTGAAGACAACCGGGTGGATGAAGTCCTGCGAGAGCCGGATCGCGAGGAACGAGACGGGAATGAGCACGACGCCGAACAGCGCGTAGACCGCACAAAGGTTCGCGCGCTGGGGTCCGGCTGCGACTGAGAAGCGCAACATCATGTAGGCGCAATAGAAAAGAAAGAGGACGAGGAACAGGACGAGCTGGTCCGACCCCCACGTCCACCACACGCCCCACGAGATCTTCGCCCAGATCGAGCCCGTGGCGAGTGTCATCACCCCGAAGATGATCCCGAGGTGGATCGCGACGTAGCTCTCCATGTCCGCGCCCTCCTCGCGTCTCGAGAGATGTCGCAGCGCCTTCCAGGCACCCCAGCCGAAACACCCGTATGCCGTGAGGGCGATCGGCACATGGAAGTAGAAGATCTTCTGCGACAGTCCTTGATCGGCGTCCTCCGGCGCGTAGTAGGCGATCAGAGCCACAGCGGCCGCCATCAAGGCCAGCGCAAGCCATGCCAGGGCCGTGGGAGACGCTGCCGATGCATCGCGCCGCGCAGCGTCCCCCGTCATCGTCGAACCTCCCCCTGGCTGCCTATTTGCTCTTCAGGAACTCGACCAGGTCGCTCTTCTGGCCCGGCGAGAGGCGAAGCCCGAAGCAGCTGTTGTAGTGGTCGATCACCGCCGACAGCGTCGGGAAGCGTCCATCGTGGTAGAAGCCGCGCTTCGACCGCGCCCAGAGGCCGTTGAGCTGCGGCGTGACCAGCGAACCGGGGTTCAGCCCCCTCGGGCCACGGTCCGCCTGGAAGGTGTCGATCTCGCCCTTGGAGTTCGTGAGGCAGATCTCCTCCGGCGTGTGGGAGTTGAACCCGGCGTCGGTGTACAGCGGAGGCATGTGGCAGTCGGAGCAGCGTCCCTTGCCGTTGAAGATCTTCTCGCCCTGCGCCGCCGCCGTGCGGTCGAAGCTCCCCGAGGGTGGTGTCGGGGGCTTCAGCGAGAGCTGGTAATAGTGGAGCGGCGCCAGCTTGCTAGTGACCTGGTCCGGCTCGTGCCGGAGCTTGTTGAACCTGCCTCTGATCGCCGCCGGATACTTGTACTTGCCGTTGGGCAGCTTGAACTCGAACCGTGAGTCGTTGAAGTTGCCGTTGCCGTGCATCTGGAGGTTCGCGACGTACGCGTTCCAATAGGTGACGTCGCCGAAGTAGCCCGTCCAGGTGTGGAAATTCTCGCCGAGGTGGCCGTAGGCGGCAGGAATCCTGGTCGCCGCCGACTCCGGCTTGCCGTCGCCGCCGATCATGGTGTTGCCGTCAGCGTCCTGCTTGAAGCCGATCGCGTCGATGTTGACCTCGGCGTCGTAGAAGCCGGGCCCCCAGCTCAGGAGCACCTTCTTGAGCGTGTCGATCGCCGCCGGGTTGCCCGAGCCGAGCACCTGCTGGGCCATCGGGGCCAGATTGGGCGCGAGCGAGACGATCAGACCGGTGTTCAGATCCTGGTTGGGCCAGCCGTCGAGTCGCTTCCCGATCCCCGGTGCGAAGGAGTCGTCGACCGTCGAGTGGCAGAGCGCGCACGTGATGCCGACCGAAGTGAGCGAGCCGCCAGTGTCGAAGAAGCCCTTGACGCCGACGACCGCATTCAGCTTCAGCAACGCGAGCGTGGTAGCGGGACTGTCGAGGTCGACCTTTCCGGCCTTGAGCGCCGCGACCAGGTCGTTCGGGAGCGCGTCGACGTCGACCTTCAGGCCGGCGGCGGTGAGCGCCGTCTTCGGGCTGACCCCGCCACCGACACCTCCCAGCGTGGCACCCTCGATCGCCTTGTGCAGTTGGAGCTGACCGCCCCAGAAGTCTTCGTCGCCGAAGGTGTCGTAGCGGAACACCTGCTTGCCCTGCTCGAACAGCTTCTCCAGCGCCTTCGCGCACCCGCGGCCGGGCGCGTCGACCGACTGCGACTCGCAAGCGCCGGGAGCGTCGTCGTGGCCGGAGGAGAAGGCGGAGATGCTGCCGTTTGCGATCACGCCCCCCAGAAGGAGAAGCGCGGCCACCACCGCTGAGGAACCGAGGAGCCTTGCAACGTGACGCGATCTCGACATCTCATCCGCCTCCCAGCCGAAGTTCCGATGCTCAGCCCGGAATGAAGTGCCCGATCTTCAGGGAAGAGCGTCGTCGAGGTCTGTGAGCATTCCGACCTCGAGGCCGAACTGTGAGATCGCTCACGGCCCCGCTGGACCGCGCCTTCCTCCCGTTAGCGTCGTGCGGGAAGCGCGATCGCAGCCATGCCGCTGCCGACCGCACGTGCGGGCGCCACTTCCGGCGCCCGAAGCGTTGGGAACAACTCGTGCGGCGCCATTCTCAGGACGTAGCGGCGATGCTGACAGTGGACGAGCCCTTGGCGGGCGAAGTCGGAGAGCGCGAGGCTGACTGTCTCGCGAGCCGAGCCCACCATGTCCGCCAGGAGCTGGTGCGTCAGTGGGAAGTCGACCCGGACTCCGCCCGGAACTGCACGACCGTACGTCCGCGCAAGCTGGAGGAGCTTCGCGAGGACGCGCTCGGAGTGACGGACGTAGGCGCAGTTGCGGATCGTGGCCTGACGGTCCCTGGTCGCCTCGGCGAAGGCGTCGGCGATCGCCTCGGCCACCGAGGGAAGCCCGAGCAGGGCCCTGAGGACGTCGGCCGAGACGACGTCGATCCGAGACGCGGTCAGGGCCTCGACGCGCTCGTCCGGCCCCGGCGACGGGAGCAGCATTCCCTGCTGGCCGGTCGCCACGACGACTCGCCGGGTGGCGGGACGGCCGCTTCCGTTGGAGGTGTCGGTGCTGATGACGACGAAGCCCGCCTCGACCGCGACCAACGCGAGATCGGATTCATCCGTCCCGGACCACACATCCCCTCGCGTCAGCACGACCGTCATAGGCGGCGCGGCCACCTCCGCTCCCTCGCCTAGAAGCTCGGTCAGCACACCGGTAGACGCGGGGGCGCCGTGGTTCCGGATGGAAGCATCCGCGTCTTGGGCGTGCGCTAGTAGCGGATGTGCCACCGCCATCTCGATCCTCCCAAGCCAAGATCGTCGACGAGCCCCTTCAGCATGGCGTCCTCCGAGGTCGAAGCCGCCGGCGAGACTGCCCGCCCGGTGTCTCCTTCGACCCAGGTTGAGGGTCCGTTGGCGCGCGCCGATCGCATACGTCCGCGCAGTGTCGCCGCCCCGGTTTGCTGCGGCGGCAGCGCGGGCTCACGTTAGCAAAGCGCTCAACTCCATGACGCGGATGTCTCGCATTGCCCCTCGCCGGTTCAGGCGACGGCGTCCGCTGATCCGGGTCGATTCGCTTCAAACCGGCCGCCGGCAGGCCTCGCAACAGGTCGCGATCTGTCCCTCGGTGATGTAGCCGGTCAGGTCGGGGATCAGAGGCGTGATGTCGTCGCCGGGCAGATCGCGGTTCGCCTGGATGACGAGCTGGTGGAGTTCGTCGACGAGATCGTAGGCAGCGGGAGGGAGCGCAGTCGTGCGGCTGTCGTGACGCGCGCGCTCGAACGGGAGCGGCGACGGATGGCAGCCGTCCGCGACGCCGAGATCCTCGCCGCGACCGGCCCCGACCCGGAGCTCGAGGGTCTGGCCGAGCACGCCGCCCGGCTTCCGGCCGACCGCTGATGCGCCCGATTTACCTGGCGCGACTCGACAAGTCGCGTCCGGTGCTCGTTTTGACGCGCGAGGTCGTCCGGCCTCACATGAACACGGTGACCGTCGCGCCGATCACGACCACGATCCGCGGCCTCTCGACCGAAGTGCCCCTCGGTCCCGCAAACGGCTTCGAGGACCGATGCGTCGTCGCCTGCGACCACGTCACCACGATTCCCGACACCGCTCTCGGACGACAGATCGGGCACCTCCTCGACGAGCAAGAAGCCAAGCTCACCGATGCGATCGACGCAGCGTTCGACCTCGACACGTAGAGCACCCGGCCCCGCGTAAGCACTGCTGCGCGAGGCGACTCGCAGGCGGAGTCACTTGAAGGTGGGATCAAGCGCGGTCGCAGAGACGCGATATCAGGGCCATGCGCTCCCGCCGCCTTGCTGGGCTTCGCCTGGCCTCGATTCTGGGTGCGGTCGTCGTGGTGCTGTTGACCTCGGCCGCTGCGAGCGGAGGTGGTAGTTCGAAGGGGCAAGGCCATCAGCCGCCGAAGAACACGGCCTTGCCGACGATCGGCGGAAGTCCCGTCGTCGGCCAGACGCTGACCGGGACGACGGGCTCCTGGAGCGGGCCGGGAATCTCATTTAGCTCCCAGTGGCTGCGCTGCGACCCGAACGGTCTTTCGTGCACCCCCATCGCAGCGGCGGGCGGCGCGCAATACACGGCCGCGACGTCGGACGCGGGCGCCGCGCTTCGGTTGTCGGTGACCGCAATCAACCAGAACGGAGCGACGACCGCGGTCTCGGCTCCGACTACGTCCATCACGCAATCTTCTGGCGGGACGCCTCCCGCGGTCGCGCCGTCAGGCGCGAGCGCGCCTGCGATCTCCGGCACGGCTCAGGTCGGTGTGTCCCTCGCCAGCTCGAGCGGAACATGGAACGGCACCACGCCGCTCACCTACAAGCGCCAGTGGCGCGCCTGTAACGCGTCGGGCACCGCATGCACGTCGATCACCGGCGCGAACGGCACGACGTATCTCGTCGGCGCCGGTGACGTCGGCCATGCGATCGACGTCGTCGTCACCGCAACCAACTCTGCGGGCGCGACGACCGCGACGTCGGCCGCGACCGCTCCGGTGGCGCCTGCATCGCAGGTCACCGACCAACCGTCGTTCCCGATCAGAGCCGCGTTCTACTACCCCTGGTACAACGAACCGTGGACGTCCCACTACACGCCGTCGCTCGGTTGGGAGATGAGCAACGACCCCGCCGTCCAGCAGGCTCACATCAGGGCGTTCGAATATGCACATCTCAACGCCGGGATCTCCTCGTGGTACGCCCCGGGGGACCCGCGAGACACCAACCTGAAGGCGCTCCTCGCGCAGACCGTGGCGATGGGAAGCCCCGTCAAGTGGTGTGTCTACTACGAGCGGGAGGCGTACGAATCGCTCACGCCGTCCCAGATCGCGTCGGACCTCGCCTACATCCGCGACAACCTCGCGACGAGCCCTGCCTACCTGAAGGTCAACGGGAAGTTCGTCGTCTTCGTCTACAGCCCGGGCCAGTACAGCGGGCTCGACGGCACCGGCGAGGCGCTCGTCAAGCGCTACCTGTCCGCGAACGCGCTGATCGGCAACGCCGCCTATCTCAACCTGAAGGTCTTCAACTATTACCAGCAGACGCCGGACCAGCCGGACTCCTGGCACCAGTACTTCCCGGCCGCACGCGAATCCGCGTCGACGGCGACCGGGAACCAGTACTTCTCGATCTCGCCGGGCTTCTGGGGGCCCAACGACGCCACCCCCCAGCTCACCCGCGATCCGGTGCGCTGGCAGAAGAACGTGGCCGACATGGTCGCGAGCAAAGCCGACTGGCAGCTCGTGACCACGTTCGACGAATGGTACGAGTCGTCGTCGGTCGAATCGTCGTCGAGTTGGGCGTCGTCGTCCGGCTACGGCACGTATCTCGACGCGCTCCACACCACGATCCCCGCGCCGTAGCGCGTCGATCGACGCGTCCCAGTTCCGGCATATCGTTCCGCGCATGACGCGGACTGCGGCGACGGCCCTCAGCGGGTGGAAAGGCGTCGTCGCGCTGTTGGCGGCGCTTGGCGCGACCGACGTCTGGTGGCTTCTCCGGTTTCGGCAGGGGTTCCCGCTCGATATCGACGAGTCGGGGTACCTGCAGTTTTCGTTCTTCCTGCACGACTCGCTGCGGGCGCAGGGACCCCACGCGTTCTGGTCGGCATTTCAACACGAGGGCTGGGCGCCACCGCTTCTGCCCGGGACAACCGCGGTACTCGAGCTCGTCTGGGGCGCCGGCCGGACGATTCCCTCGATGGCGGCCCAGCTCCTCTTCCTCGCGGTCCTGATCGGCGCGACCTTCGGCCTCACGCGCCGACTCGGCGGGAGCGACGAAGCGGCCCTCCTTGCGGCCCTCGTCGTCGGGACCATCCCGGCGATCACCGACTTCACGCGCACGTACCACATGGTCATTTCCAGCACCGCGATGCTGACGCTCGCCACGTACCTGCTCGTCAGGACAGACCGGCTGCGAAGCCGGTCCTGGTCGATCGCGTGGGGAGTCGCGCTCGGCCTCGCGCTTCTGTCGCGCACGATGATGCTGGCGCTGGTGCCGTCGCTGCTCGTCGCCGGGCTATGGATGCTCGTCGCCGACGGCGCAGTCCGCCGACGGCTACCCAATCTCGCGCTCGCCGTAGCCGCTGCGGCGGGAACGAGCCTCGTCTGGTACGCGACGAGCTGGCGGCCCATCACGGACTATCTGCGCAGCGCCGGGTATGGCTCGGCGAGTTCTCAGTACGGCCCGAGCTCGTCGCCGTTCAGCGTCCATTACTGGACCCGTGTCGCTGTCGGCGCCGTCAACAGCTCGCTGTACCTGCCGCTCGCCGTACTCATCTTGTTGTCGTTCGCGGTCCCGCTAGCCGGGCTCGCCCGGCGCCGGCCGGTGTTCGGGCGCCGCATGCTCGGCGATGCGGCTCGGTCATCCGCGATCGTTCCGGCGCTCGTCGTCGCCGAGGGCTATCTCGCTCTCAGCTCGACACGCAACGCAGGTACCGGGTTCGTCGTCCCGCTCTTGCCGCCGCTCGTGACGCTCGCCGTGATCGCGTGCTTCAAGTCGCCGCCGAGCCTGAGGGCCGGTCTCGCCACCGCTTTCGTCATCGTTTCGGTCTTCAACTTCGCGATGAAGACCGACGTCATCTCGCCAATCTCCCGTCCGTCGGTCGTGACGCTTCCGCTGATCGGTCAGTTGCAGGTCGGGAACGGCGAGGGCTATCTGCACCAGAACCTGGCGGCAAACGCGGATTACGACCTCGGCCCGCCGACCCATTGGCTTGCCGACGCCGACAAGGGCTGGTCGCCCATGTATCGGCGGCTTGCGATGTCTCTTCATGCACTCGGCCCACCCGATCCGAGCACACGGCTTGCGCCGGACGAGGCGTTGCTGAACGCAAGCGCTCTCCGGCTTGCCTTCTATCGGATCTACCACGAGGGCGGCGACTTCGGCTATGTCGACACCGGTGGCGTCGACACGACCGGTTCGTATCGAGCGCTGCTGCAACGCGACGCGCCGAAGGCCGTGATCACGGCGACGGGCACCGGGAAGCAGTACGGGCCGCAACTCACCACCGCGCTGCTCGAGTCCGCCCTCAAGTCGAGGGGCTACGTCGACCGCCTAAAAGTCCCGGCACCCGACGGCCGCTCGCTGAAGGTGTGGATCGCCGCGGCCTAAGAGGCTTGTGTCGTCACTTCTGCTTCAGCACGACGGCCGTAGCGGCAGAGGTGGCAGAGGTGGAGCCACTTGCGTTCTTCGCCGTGACCGTGACGCAGATCGTGTGACCGACCATGCCGCCCGTCAGCCGGAGCGTCGACGCCGTCGCGCTGCCGACGGCGACACAGGCCGCGCCGGCCGAGTTGCACGTCAGCCACTGATAGGCATACGAGGTAGGGCTGCCGGTCCAGGATCCTCGTGACGCGGTCAACGTCTGGTTCTGCCGCGCCGTGCCGGTGATTGCGGGGAGTGCGGTGTTGACGGGCGCGGAAGGCGCCGCCTGCACGACGGCGGTCTGCGCCGACGTGGCGGGTGTCGAGCCGGCGCCGTTCGTCGCGGTCACCACGACACGGATCGTGTCGCCGACATCGGTGCTCGCGAGGCTGTAGGTCGACAGCGTCGCCTGCGCGATCGCGGCGCAGTTGGCACCGGCCGTGTCGCAGTCCTGCCACTCGTAGGCAAACGACGACGGGTTGCCCGACCACGTGCCGGTCGACGCCGTCAACGTCTGACCTTGTTGTGCGGTTCCGGTGATTGCCGGCAGGGCGGTGTTCCCCGGCGGGCTGCCCGCGCTCGGCGCGTAGTCGAGGAACACGGCCAATTCCCCGCTGGTCTCGGCGCCGACGTACGTGCCGTTGAAGACAGCGGGCGTTGCGATGAGCGCCAGGTAGTACGGCGTGTTCGCAGTCAGGCCGAGACCGCCGAGGCTCGATACATACCACTGGCCGTCGGCGCCTTTCGGCACGGTGACCGCGGAACCGGTGGCGAGAAGCGTGCCTTTCTGTCCGCTCGTGGCGCTGTAGACCTTCGGCGTGAACGTCTGTGTGTTGCCGGCTCCGCGGGCGAAGAACTCGAAGTCCGATGACGTGCCGTTCTCACCCGCCGTGAAGATCGACCCTTGCTCGGTGGTCGAGCCCGTGAAGAAGACGCTCGTCGAACCGGTCGACGTGTCGCCGAGCTGCGCGACCGCGGGGCCCGACTGGATCGCCGGGGTGGCCGTCGACGCGACGATCAACGTCCCCGAGGCGTTCGAGCCGGTGACCTGCAAACGGAGGGTCTTCCCGACATCGTCTCCGGCCGGGCGATAGGTGGGGCCGGTCGCGCCTGCGATCGGCGTGCAATTGCCGCCTGCCGAGTCGCAGCTCAGCCAGTGCAGGGCGAGGCTCGGGGGTGGGCTCGCGCGCCAACCGCCGGCGAAGCCACTCATGACGCGACCCTCGATCGCGACCCCCTTGACGGCGGGCGGAACGTCGTTCACGGGCGCTGCGGGCGGCTGGTCGCCCGGCGTCACCGTTGTGAAGGGGACCAGCTCGGAGACGTCGCCGGGACATGACGCGAGGTCGGCGCCGTCGGCGTTCAGAATCTGACCGTCGTCGCGATAGTCGGTCGTCGCCCCGTTGATGGTGACGTGGACGACGGGCACGACGCCGGAGTTGAGATGGCACGCCTCGCCGAAGAGATCGGACGTGTCGAAGTTGAAGTGCGATGTCATCGTGAGGACGACATGGGCTCCCGGTGCGACGGTCTGCGGCAGCTTGCCTGTCGTGCCGCCGCCCCAGAGGTCGAAATGAGAAGGGCTCGAACCGCCGCCGAAGTCGACCGTCACCGCACCGAGCGTGAACGACGACGTTCCTCCATTCGTGATCTCGAGCGCGCCGGCGTCATACCCGGATGCGCCGTTGTCCGGCCCATGCGTGAGGCAGCATTGCGGCGGCTCTCCGATGAACAGCGTGTTGGCCGACCCGGACCAGGGCGTCAGGCCGGCGGCTCCGTCCGCGTACCCCAACGCGACGTCGACAACCGGCGGTGGCGGCGGTGGCACCGACGTGACGGTGAGATTGTCCAGATTGATGAATGCGGCTGAGCCGGCGGTCGCGTCGAACCACACCTTCAACGTATGAGCCCCCGCAGCAAGAGACGTGTTCAACGTCAGCGTCGTCCACGTGCTCCAGTTCGGGGTCGCAGGGAACGTCTGCTTCGCGACCCAGACGGCGCCGTCGAGCTCCAGCTTGCGATAAGCGACTCCACTGCCGGCGCTGTACCGCAGCGCCAGGTTCGTCGAGCCCGCGACGGTGGTGAACGCGAACGTCACGTACTGCCCCTGCTGGTTCCAGCAGCAGATGTACGGGGGGTTCTGCGAGCCCGGCCAGACCGTCTCGGTCGGCAGGTTCGTGTCAGAGGTGCCCGCGGCGATCACCTGGCTCCCGTCTCCGCTCGCAGCCGACGCGCCCGCGAGCATGACGGCGAGCGTGACGATGACTCCCAGGCCGGCCCGTCTCATCCTCGGAGCTCTCCTCATCGCGGCCGCAGCGCCTCCTGGGGTTCATACCAGGGCAGCCGCCGAAGCACAACCGTCTTGAACCGACGGCGCGAGTCCGGTATGACATGTCGAGGCGGGCGCCGTTGCTCGCCGTTTTTCCGAGGTTGGCCGGGGTCGGCCGGAAAGGGATTGGATGCTTCTACGGAAGGTTCTGCTTTGGGCTGCCGCGAGTCTCGCGGCGGCAATGGTCGTGGCTAGCGCAGCGCTCGCCGGCGGTCAGCACTCGAGTGCAGCGGTGACGACGATCAAGGCGGTCCAGGGGCCGCCGAAGTTCCAGATCAACCGGTTCGTCGAGGACACGCTGCGCTGGAACAAGGACGTCTACTCGGTCAAGTCGGGTGGAACGCTCCACATCGTGAACATGGCGGCCGGCGAAGGCCCGCACACCTTCACGGTGCTCGCGAGGAAGGACGAACCGCGGACTCTGGCGGCGCTGTTCCAGTGCAAGATCTGCGAGAAGCTGGGGAAGGCGCACGGTGCCGACCCGAACAGCAACGCGCCACCGAAGTTCCAGTACCTCGAGAACGGCGTCGGACAGAAGACGCCGCCGCTGGTCGACCGCCCGGGCGATTCCGGCGTCACCGGCAAGGGGAAGAAGGGCGAGTCGATCGACCTGAAGGTGACGGCTCCGGCCGGCACGAAGCTGTACTTCATGTGCCTGATCCACCCGTGGATGCAGGCCGAGGTCAACGTCACCTGAGACTCCCGTCTGTCGGTCGTCGAGGGGCGAGGTCGCTGGTCGTGGCCGGCGTCCTCGCCCTCGCGGCCTTCGGCATCTATCGAGTGTGGGCCGGCGGCGCCTCGGACGGCGGTCGCACGATCGACTACTGGGTCGCCGCCGTGCCCGTGGTCTGGAACATCGCGCCGAACGGCCACGACGCGATGGACACGCACATGAAGATGAGCATGCCCATGCCGTCGACGACGGCCACGACGCTGCCGACGGCACAGACCGTCCTCCGCACCGTCGTCTACCGCCGCTACAGCGCGAACTGGCGCAAGCCGCTTCCGAACGCGCCGAACTCGAGCGCCGACGGGCTCCTGATTCCAGGCCCGCTGATCCAGGCGCGAGTCGGGGACCGACTGCGGATCCACTTCAAGAACATGGACACGCTGCGCCATCAACCGCACTCGATGCACTTCCACGGCGTCCACTACGCGCCGAGCTCCGACGGCGCCTACGTCCCAGGCTTCTCCGGACGCGACGCAGACGTGCTCCCCGGGCAGACCTACACGTATCGGCTCACCGCCGGGAAGGACTCGGCCGGAGTGTGGCCGTATCACGACCATTCGCCGTCGATGCACGACTCGATCGAGGGCGGGATGTACGGCATGCTCTCGATCCTCGGACGCCACGAACGCGCTCCCGACCGCGAGTTCGAGGTCGTCTTCGCGCCGTGGGGAAAGTTCATGACGATCGACGGCCGCGCGTACGTCGGAAACACGCCCGTGTTCCACGCGAAGGTGGGAGACCTCGTGCAGTGGGACGTGATGGCCATGGGCTCCGACTTCCACACGTTCCACGTCCACGGCCATCGTTGGCTGACCTCCGGGAACGTCGCGCGCGACACGCAGACCGTCGGGCCGGCCGAGTCCTTCCGCATCCGCTGGCGGGAGGATGCGCCCGGGACGTGGCTCTACCACTGCCACGTCGAGGATCACATGATGCACGGCATGATCGGCATCTACCGCGTGTCGACATGAGAGCGGCGGCCGGGCTTGCCGCACTGCTCGCGACCCTCGCCGTCGTCGCGCAGGCGGGCGGCGCAACCAAGCCCAAGCCGGAGGAGGTGGCGGTCCAGTTCTCCGCCTACGGCCCGTCGCAGCTCGACGTCCTGCCCGGCAAGACGGTGAGATGGTCGAACGTCAGCCAGCGCACACACACCGTCACCTCGGACACCGGCGTGTTCGACTCCGGCCACCTGGGCCCGGGCGGCCGCTTCGACTTCACCTTCAACCAGCCGGGCACCTACCAGTACCACTGCACGATCCACAGCAGCATCGTCGGGGAGATCGACGTCCGGCGCGTGATCCTCGGAGAGCTTCCGACCGCGGCCGTTCCGGTCGGCGATCGGGTCGAGTTCACGGGCCTCACAGCCGACTCGTCGCAACGCATTCGCATCGAGCAACGCGTCGCCGGCTCACGCTTCACGACGATCGCGACGGTCAAGCCGAGCGCGAACGGCACCTGGCGCGCCGAGATCCCGGCACGCGCGACCGGCGACTACCGGGCGGCCGTCGGCACGGATGTCAGCGAGGTCAGGCGGATGATCGTCGGCGTGCGCAAGGTCGAGGTCCGGCCGACGCGAACGGGCGTCGACGTCAGCGTCACGCCGAGCAAGCCCTACGCCCCGCTCCTCGTCGAGGAATACCTGCGGGAGCGGTTCGGCTGGTGGCCCATCGCGCGCGCGCGGCTCGACTATGTCTCCGAGGCCGAGATCCGCCTACGCGGTCGCCCGGCACGGGTTCGCGTCGTCCTGGTCGACGACGACGGCTGGACGCCGATCGCGACGAGCCGCGCGGTCAGCCTGCGGTAGAGCCCAGCAGGATGCCGAGGTCGTGCGCCATCGCCGTGGGCTTGGCGAGCGCGTCGAACAGCACCCGCGACTTGCCGTTCTTGTCGAGCAGGAGGATGTAGAGCGTATGGTCGGGATCGGGGCCGCCCGGCCGGACGGGTGTGACGTTGTACAGGCGCCAGATGCGCTCGAGCGCCGTTTTCGACCCGGTGAGATAGTGGAACTCCGCGGGCAACCGGTGCACGCGGGCGTAGGCGCGCACGGCGGACTTCGTGTCGCCCTTCGGATCGACCGTGACGGCGAGCGCGACCACGCCCTTTCGACGCGGGCCCAGCCGCGTGAGCGCGGCGTCGATGTGCGCTGCGGTCAGCGGGCACAGGTCGGGGCAATGCGTGTAGAGAAACGTGATCATCACGACCTTGCCGCGCTCGGCGGAGAGGCGAACGACGCGGCCCCTCTGATCGCGAAGCGTGAAGTCCGGCGCCACGCTCGGATGCGCGATCGCCGGGCCGAGGAACTTCGGCGGGTTCGCCGCCGCCACACCGATCACGGCGACAAAAACAGCGCTCCCGCCGAGGAGCGCAATGAACCAGCGAGGACGCGACCGGGCCATGCGAGGGCGGCAGTCTAGCCGCGATCTTTCCAATCCACGCGCCGCCGCCGATCGGCCGATCCCTACACTGGGCGCTATGGACGACCACATCGAGAAGGCGATCCTCGCCGGTGGCTGCTTCTGGGGGATGCAGGACTTGATCCGCAAGCGTCCCGGGATCGTTTCGACACGGGTCGGCTACACGGGCGGCGACGTCCCGAACGCGACGTACCGCAACCACGGCACGCATGCCGAGGCGATCGAGATCTTCTTCGATCCCGCGCAGACCTCGTACCGCGACATCCTCGAGTTCTTCTTCCAGATCCATGACCCGACGACCGTGAACCGCCAGGGCAACGACATCGGGACGAGCTACCGCTCGGCGATCTTCTACGTGGACGACGACCAGAGGCGTGTCGCCGAAGACACGATCGCCGACGTCCAGGCATCCGGGCTCTGGCCCGGGCGCGTCGTCACCGAGGTGCAATCGGCGGGGCCGTTCTGGGAGGCGGAGCCCGAGCACCAGGACTACCTCGAGCACTACCCCAACGGGTACACGTGCCACTTTCCCCGCCCGGGCTGGGTGCTGCCGCGCCGTGCGGGCGCGGTCTCCGACCGCTAGCGCCGATCCTCGAACAGGGCATCGCCGCGAAGGCACGGCGCGCCGATGAGCTACGGAATGCACCGCCTGCGAACGATGCTCCTTCTGCTCGTCGTCTCGACGACGCTCGGCGTCGCCGGTCCGTCGGCGGGCGCTGCGGCCGGCCCGCGGGTGATCCGCTTGATCTGGGTCCAGACGTCCAATCATCCGAGCGGCAAGAAGAGCTCGTGGACGAGTGACCTCCTGAACGAGACGCGCCAGTTCGGGAAGCCGGCCGGCGTGAAGGTCGGCGCCGAGGTCGGCATCTCGCACGGCCCTCGACTCGTCGGAGGCATCAAACTGCCGGGCGGCGTCCTCGAGTACTCCGGCAAGGCGAGGCACCTGCCTCGACACGCCGGAATTGTCGTTCCGGTCGTCGACGGATCCGGCGCGTTCGCCGGCGTCAAGGGCACCTACACCCGAAGCGACGGCGACACGACTCACCCGGGCGCCACGATCGTGGTCCTCCGCCTGCAGTACGGCTGATAGGGAGAGGCCGCTCGCGCGGCCTCTCGGGTCAGCAGCAGTCGTCGCCGCAGCAGTCCGAGCCGCAGCAGTCGTCCTTCTTCATCGGTCACCTCCCGTCTTCATCGACGAACGTCGATGGATGATACATTGATAGTCGTCGATGAAGAGGTTGGCCGTCATCACGCCCGTCTGCTGCGGGCCCGGCACACCGCCGATCGCCCGCTCCGATGCGGAGGCGCTCGCCGACCGCTTCAAGGCGCTCGCCGATCCGACGCGCGTCGGGATCATCAACCGGCTCGCCGGCGCCGAAGAGGTCTGCGTGTGCGACCTGACGGCTGCGTTCGACCTCTCCCAGCCGACGATCTCGCACCACCTGCGGGTCTTGCGGGACGTCGGGCTCGTGACGGCCGCGAAACGCGGGACATGGTCGTACTACCGCCTCGTCCCCGACGCCGTCGAGCCGCTTCGCATTGCGCTCGGCGCGCGTCCTCCTGACGGCTCCGCTCAGTCCTGAGGGATGACGAGCTCGAACCGCGCGCCGGGCGCGCCCTCGCGGTAGAAGAGCTCGCCGCCCATTGCGTGGGCGTACGCGCGGGCGATCGCGAGACCGAGCCCGCTGCCGACTCCCGAGTCGGCGCGCGAGAAACGGTCGAACAGGCGGTCGCGCAACTCCTCGGGCACGCCGCTGCCGGAGTCCTCGACGGAGATCCGGAGGTTCGCATCCTTCCGGACGGCGCTGAGGCGGATCGGCGCGGCTCCATGGCGGACGGCGTTCGTCAGCAGGTTCGTGAGGACGCGTTCGAGGGCGAGCGGGTCGGCGACGGCAGCGAGATCAGGAGGGACGTCGACGTCGGCACGCAGCCCCTGCGGCACCGAACCGGAAACGATCTCGGCGAGGACACTCGAGAGCACGATCGGGTGCGGCACCACTCGGATCGCTCGAGCGTCGAGGCGAGAGAGGTCGAGGAGCTGCTCGATCAGTCTCCGCATGCGATCGGACTGCTGATACGCCATCTGGATCAGCTCCTCGCGAGTCTCCGGAGGTAGCTCGAGCCGCTGGACGAGCGTCGTCAGCGCGCCGTAGATCGACGTAGCCGGCGTCCGCAACTCGTGTGACGCGATCGCGACGAAGTTCAGCTTCAGCTGGTCGAACTGCCGCGCCTGCTCGTGCAGCTTCGCGCGCTCGATCGCGATCGCCACACGCTGGGCGACGAGCTGCAGGAGCTCGACGTCGTCATTCGTGAACCTGCGCGGAGCGAGCGAGCCGACGTGCATCACGCCGATCGCGTCACCACCGACGAGCAGCGGAACGCCGAGCATCGACTCGATCCCTTTCTCTCGCAGGATCGGATTCAGCACGCGGTAGGTCGCGAGGTTGTCGATGATCACCGGCTCCTTCGTCGCCGCCACCCGACCGGCGAAGCCCCCGCCCATCGGGATCCTGACGCCGGCGACGACCTCCTCCTCGATCCCGAGTGCCGCGCGGGCGACGAGCTCGTTCGTCTCGCGGTCGAGCAACAACACCGCGCACGTATCGGCCACCAGGATGTCTCGGATGCGCGGCAGGAGAACGTCGAGCAGCTCCTCGAGCTCGAGATGCGCAAGAGCCGCGTCCGTGACGGCCTGCACGTGCTCGATCCGCCGACGGGCGTGGCGCTCCGCCTCGAACAAGCGCGCGTGTTCGATCGCCACCGCCGCGCGGTCGGCCGCGAGCTGCAACAGGTCAACGTCGTCCGAGTCGAACTCACGCCGCTGCAGGGTGCCGACGTGGAGCACGCCGATCACCGCGCCTGCGACGAGGAGCGGCACGCCGACCATCGACTTGATGCCTTTCTCGCGCAGGATCGGGTTCAGCAGCTCTGCCTCGTCGATGTCGTCGAGGACGACCGGTTGCTTGCCGGCGGCTACGCGGCCCGCGAATCCTCCGCCCATCGCGATCCGCACGCCGGCCTCGACCTCTTCCTCGATCCCCACGGCTGCGCGCGCGACCAGCTCGTTGGTCTCTTCGTCAAGCAGCAGGACCGCACATGTGTCGGCGCCGAGGATGTCGCGGATGCGCGGCAGCAGCACCTGCAACAGCTCTTCGACCTCGAGGTGCGCCAGCGCGGCATCGGTGACGGCCTGGAGCCGCTCGAGCCGATCGGTGTTCGCGCGGAGGCCCGTCTCCATTCTCCGCAGCATTGTGCGCGATGTGATGCCCTGTGGATTAGCTGTGGAAACCGAGTCAGTCGGTGGGATCCGATTGTGGACGAAGCCGCTGCCGCAGGCGCTGGGCCAGCGTGACGGGCAGGTCTTCGCCATCCGGCGGGTAGAGCCGGTGATCCCAGACGAGCACGTGAAGCCGCTCGATCTCGTCGATCAGAAGGACGATTGCGCGCCCTGCGGCCGACACCTCCAGGCGCGAGTCCTGTTGCAGACCCGCACCCCATCGCCGCAATTGCTCGAGCTCGTCCGCGTTGAGCCCAGCCTGCTCCACCGGCTCACGATACTGCGGTTCGCGCCGCCGTGCGAATACGTGGGTCGAGAAGCCCGTAGAAGATGTCGACGATCAGGTTCAGCGCCATGATCGCGAGCGCGAGGAACAGGACGCTTCCCGCGGTCAGCGGAAGGTCGCGTTGTTGCGCGCCGCGGCGCAGCATGCCGCCGAGGCCCGGCAGGTCGAACACGGACTCGATGAACACGACACCGCCGAGTGACGTCGCGGCCTGCACGCCGACCATCGTCACGAGCGGCAGCGTCACGTTCCGCAGCAGGTGCGCGCGCACGACTCGTCCCGGACCCGCGCCTTTAGCTCTCGCGGTGCGCACATACTCCTCGTTCAGCTCTTCCATGACGAGCGCTCGGATCATCATCGTGAAGAGGGCGGCATTGACCACGCCGAAAGTGATCCACGGGAGGACGAGATGCTCGGCCCAGCGCGCGAGGCCGTCGCAGCCCGTCGAGAGGTTGTCGACGCTGCAGTAGCCGCGCGCCGGCAGCACGTTCAGCCGGTGGCCGAAGACGTAGCTCAGCACGAGGCCGAGCAGGACCGGATGGATCGACAGGCCGAAGATCACGACGAACGACGATCCGCGATCGAGCATCGACCTCGGTCGGAGCGCCGCCAACATCCCGAGCGGGATCGCGATCACCAGCCAGACGATGAGGCCGCCGGCGACCAGCGAGAGCGTCACCGGCGTGGCCTGGACGAGGCGCGTCGTGACCTTCTCGCGCGTCCCGTACGAGCGGCCCAGGTCGCCGTGGCGGACGAAGCCCCAGACGTAGTGGGCGTACTCGCCCATCATCCCGCCGTGGAGCCGGTATTCAGTCGGCGCCCGGCGGGCAACGCGCGAGTCGTTCCTCGGCATGACGAAGAACGCCACGAAGACGAGCAGCGTGACCGCGAAGAACAGGAGGACGTACGAGGCGATCCGCCCGATCACGAAGCTGCCCATCTGTCGCGACACTACCCAGCAGCTGGGCGAGCGGTTCTCCGCGTCTACGATGGCTCCCGGTGAGCACCACCGCCGAGACCCGCAGCGCGCTCGTCGAGGACCTGATCGGCCGCTTTCCGGAGGTTCCGCCCGAGGCGGTGCTGAAGGAGGACCTGCTCCGCACCGGCATCGCGTTCGACGAGTCGGCGCTGACCGACAATCTCGACGGCGAGGTCAAGCCGAAGTCGTACTTCATCTTCTCGTTCGACCAGAAGCCGCTGGCCGAGCTCGGCGCGGCCGCCGTGCGCAGGCCGCCGGAGGAGATCGCGTTGACCGGTGGCCCGTGGGGCTTGCGCCGCACGATCGTGTCGGTGCGCGTCAACCCGGAGTCGCCGTACTCCGTGTCCGGTTCCGCCGACGGGCTCGTCTTGTCTCTCGAGGGTCGTCTGCTCGCGGACGTGGCGCTGCCGCCGATGCCCGAGTACTACCGCCACCTGCTCGACAACGGGAAGACGGTGATGGAGACGGCGCCCACGATCCAGTGGGGGTACCTCATCTATCTCACGGTGCTGCGCCTCTGCCAGTACTTCGGCGCGCACGAGGAGTGCAAGTTCTGCGACATCAACCACAACTGGCGGCAGCACCGGAAGGCCGGTCGTCCGTACACCGGGGTGAAGCCGGTCGAGGACGTGCTCGAAGCTTTGGCGCTGATCGACCAGTACGACACGGAGCGCGTCTCGACGGCGTACACACTCACGGGCGGCTCGGTGACGTCGTCCGTGGACGGCCTGGCAGAAGCGGACTTCTACGGCCGCTACGCGGAGGCGATCGAGTCGCGCTTCCCGGGACGGTGGATCGGCAAGGTCGTCGCGCAGGCGCTGCCGAAGGCGGACGTGCAGCGCTTCAAGGACTACGGGATCTCGATCTATCACCCGAACTACGAGGTCTGGGACAAGCGGCTCTTCGAGATCATCTCGCCGGGCAAGGAGCGTTACGTCGGCCGCGAGGAGTGGCACCGGCGGATCTTCGACGCGGCCGACGTGTTCGGCGCGTCGCACGTGATCCCGAACTTCGTCGCAGGCGTCGAGATGGCGAAGCCGTTCGGCTTCGAGTCGGTCGACTCGGCGATCGAATCCACGACGGAGGGGCTCGACCACTTCATGTCGCGCGGGATCACGCCGCGGTTCACGACGTGGTGCCCCGAGCCGACCACGCCGCTCGGCCGCGACAACCCGAACGGCGCGCCGCTCGAGTACCACGTGCGGTTGCTGGGCGCCTATCGCGAGGCTCTCGATCGGCACGGCCTGTCGGCGCCGCCCGGCTACGGGCCGGCCGGGCCGGGCAACGCAGTCTTCTCGGTCTCCTCGTTCATGGATACCTTGACGCCGTGAGGGGGCTGCACTCGATCGCGGCGAGGATCGAAAGCGGCGGCCGCATCGACGCCGCCGAGGCGGTGACGCTGTGGCGGCACGCGTCAGACGAGGAGCTGCAGCGGCTCGCGGGGCTCGTACGCGCGCGTTACCACGACGCCGATCGCGCCACCTACATGGTGATGCGGATCATCAACTACACGAACGTGTGCGTCGCGCAGTGCGACTACTGCGCGTTCTACGTGCTGCCCAATCAGTCCGGCGGGTATGTGCTGTCGCGCGACGAGGTGTTCGCGAAGATCGACGGGTTGCTGGAAGTCGGCGGCGACCTGGTCGGGTTCAACGGCGGGTTCAACCCGAAGCTGCCGCTCGACTACTACTGCGACCTCTTCGCGTCCGTGCGCGAGCGGTACGGGGAGCGCGTCGAGTTCTACGCGCTGACGGTCGCGGAGTTCGTGTTCCTCGCGGATCGCGCGGGGCTGTCGTACGCCGACGCTGCGGCTCGTCTGCGCGACGCGGGCGTGCACTGGGTGACGGGCGGCGGCAGCGAGATCCTCACGGAGGACTTCCGCGCGCGGCATGCGAAGTTCAAGTACACGGTCGCGGACTACTTCGACGCGCAGAAGGCGATCGTCGAGGCCGGGTTGAAGACGACGGCGACGATGGTGATCGGGTTCGACGAGACCCTCGACGAGCGGCTCGAGCATCTGCAGCGTACGCGCGACTTCCAGGACGAGACGGGCGGGCTCTTTTCGTTCCTGTGCTGGACGTACAAGCCGTACGGCACGGCGTTCGGCGGCCGAGAGATCGAGCCGCGCGAGTACTGGCGGCACATCGCGCTCTCGCGGATCTTCCTCGACAACGTCGTGCACATCCGGACGTCGGTGCTGACGCAGAACGAGGAGGCGTTCCGGGCACTCGACTACGGCGCGGACGACTTCGACCTGCCGATCGAAGACGAAGTCACGCAGAAAGCCGGCGCCCGCATCGAGCTCGATCTCGAGGCGCTGCTCGAAGTCCCGCGCAGCCTCGGCTACACGGTCGAGTATCGCCGCGCCGAGCGGCCTGCGCTGCTCGCGTAGCGTCTGACGGGCGTCTGACGGTCGTCTGACGCTGCGTCAGACGAGTGTCAGAGTTGAGGGTTCGTCACGAAAGCGTGACGGCTTTGCGCGCTTGGCTTCGCTACTGGGCTCGGGCGCGCTGGATGTGCGTGCGGGTCACGTCTGACGGGGACGTGGCCCCGATCAGTTGCAGCGCGGTCAGGATCTCCTCCCGCAGGAGCTCGAGGACTCGGCGGGCGCCGGCTTCGCCGTCGACGGTCAGGCCCCACAACGGCGCCCGGCCCGCCAGGACCGCTTGCGCGCCGAGCGCCAGCGCCTTCACCACATCCGTCCCTCGGCGAATGCCGCCGTCGACCAGAACCTCGATCCGACCCGCGACCGCTTCGACGACCTCCGGCAGCGCGTCGATCGTCGCCGACACGCCGTCCAGCTGTCGGCCGCCGTGGTTCGAGACGACGATGCCGGCCGCGCCGTGCTCGACCGAGAGGAGCGCGTCCTCCGCCGTCAGGATTCCCTTCACGAGCAGCGGCAGCCCGGCCTCCGACGAGATCCGCTCGAGATCGCGCCACGTCAGCGACGGCGTGACCATGTCGAATACCTCTTTCGGCGTCACACCACCCCGCCCCATCGACGCGACGTGGACGCCGTCCGGGATCGCGAACCCGGTCCGGAGGTCACGCTCGCGATTGCCACGCACCGGTGCGTCGACCGTGAGCAACAACGCCGTGAACCCGTTGTCGCGCGCCTGCGCGATCAGGTCGCGCGTCACGCCCTCGTCGCGGAACACGTACAGCTGGAACCAGCGCGGCGCACCCGTCGCCGCGACCTCTGCCGGAGGCGTCGTCGCGATCGTCGACAGGCACATGATCGTGCCGACCTCCTTCGCGGCGCGCGCCATCCCGACCTCGCCGTCAGGATGCGCCACCCGCTGGAACGCGACCGGCGCAACGAGCAGCGGCATCGAGACGTCGTGGCCGAGCACCGTCGTCGCCGTCGAGCAGCCGGCGACGTCGACGAGCAAGCGCGGCCGCAGCTGCCAGCGCCGGTACGCCTCGACGTTCTCGCCGAGCGTCAGCTCGTCGCCGGCACCGCCCGCGTAGTAGCCGTGCGCACCCGCCTCGAGCCGCTCCGCGGCGAGCGCCTCGTAGTCCCAGACGTTGACCGGCTCGCTCACCGACGACGATTGAACCATCCGCCGCGGGGCGGCGGTCCCGGCTCCTCACCGATCGCCCGCGCTCCTTCGACGAGATCTTCCGGCGTCAACCGCTGGAGCTCGTCGTGGTCGAGCAGGTCGACGTCGCCCGCGGCGAGCCGCAGCGACTGCGCGTTCAGCGCCTGCTCGAACAACGTCCGTGCGAAGCGTGCGTTCCCGAACGACTCGCTGCGCTCGGCGTTCGCGAAGATCGCGCGCAGCGCGTCCTCCGCGCCCTCGCCGAGCGTGTACGCGTTCTCGGCGGCGAAGACGGCGAAGATCGCGACGAGCTCCTCCGTCGAGTAGTCGGGGAACTCGATCTCCCGCGAGAACCGCGAGCGCAGCCCCGGATTCGACTCGAGGAAGCCCCGCATCAGCCGCGGATACCCGGCGACGATCACGACGAGGCGGTGACGGTGATCCTCCATCCGCTTCAGGATCGTCTCGATCGCCTCGTCGCCGAAGTCGAGCCGCGACGCGTCGCGCGCGAGCGAGTAGGCCTCGTCGACGAACAACACCCCGTCGAGTGCGCGCCGGATCACCCGCTCCGTCTTGATCGCCGTCAGGCCGACGTACTGCCCGACGAGCCCGGCGCGGTCGACCTCGACGAGATGCCCGCGCTTCAGCAACCCCATCGAGCGGTACATCTGTGCGAGCAACCGCGCCACCGTCGTCTTCCCCGTCCCCGGGTTGCCGAGGAAGACGAGGTGCTGCGTGGTCGCGACCTCGGGGAGCCCTGCCTCCTTGCGCCGCGCCTGCACGCGGAGGAACGCGACCAGCCCGCGCACCTGTTCCTTGACCGTCTCGAGCCCCGGCAGCCCATCGAGCTCCGCGAGCAGCTCTTCGAGCGGCCGCGCCGGCTCCTGGCGCCGCAGCACGTCGATATCGAGCTCTTCGCCGATCTGGGTGCGCAGCTGCTCGCCTAGCGCCTTCAGCCCCTCGAGGGGATTCGCGGGCACGACCGCAAGCTACCCGTTGTCAGTTATCCTTAAGTTCATTAATGGTTCGTGTGGTTAACGACCCGGTCACGATCGCGAACCGGCTTCGCCCGGTTCTGCTCAGGCTCGCACGCGAGCTGCGGCGCGAGATCCACTCACTCGGCGTCACCGGCGGACAGGTCAGTCTCCTCTCTCAGGTCAAGCACAACCCCGGCATCACCGCCTCCGAGCTCGCCGAGCGCGAGCGTGTCTCCGCACCCGGCATGTCGGGCCACCTCGTCCGACTCGAGGCGGCGGGCCTGATCGAGAGGAAGCGCGCGACCGACCGCCGCCGCATCGGCCTCTACCTGACCGCGGAAGGCGCAAAGGTGCTGCGGTCGGTTCGCGGCAGGCGCACCGCCTGGCTCTCCGCCCGGCTCGAGCGACTCGAGCCCGCCGACCGCGAACTGATCGAGGACGCTCTCGACTCCCTGGAGAAGTTGATGGACGCGTGACGCTGCTTCGGATTGCGTCGCGCCGGACGTTCGCCTCGCTCAGGCACCACCGAAACTATCGACTCTTCTTCTTCGGCCAGCTGACCTCGGTCGCCGGCACCTGGATGCAGAACATCGCGCTCGCGTGGGTCGTCGTCGAGCTCGCACCCCACTCGCGAGGTCTCGCCGTCGGCCTGCTGTCCGTCTGCCGTTTCGGACCGTTCACCGTGCTCGGGCTGTTTGCCGGTGTCGTCACCGACCGTTTCGACAACCGGCGCACGGTGATCGTCACGCAGACGGTCCAGATGGTGCTCTCCGCAGTGCTCGCGGCGCTCACGCTGCTCGGGCACATCCAGCTGTGGGAGGTGTACGCGATCGCCGCGCTGACCGGGACAGCCGTCGTGTTCGACGCGCCGTCGCGCCAGAACCTCACGTTCCAGATGGTCGGCAAGGACGCGCTGCCCAACGCCGTCGCGCTGAACTCGAGCCTCTTCAACCTCGCGCGCATTTTCGGCCCGGCCGTCGCCGGCGTCGTGATCGCGGTCGTCGGCACCGGCTGGTGCTTCGTCGTCAACACCGCCAGCTTCCTCGCCGTGCTCGGGGCCCTGCTCGCGATGCGCGTCGCCGAGCTTTATCCGCTCGAAGGACGCCGCCGGCCGACGGTCTGGCGCGGCACGCGCGAAGGCCTCTCGTATGCACGCCACAACCTGACGGTCCAGGTGACGCTCGCGATGATGGCCGTGATCGCGTCGGTCTGCTTCAACTTCAACATCCTCCTTCCGCTGCTCGCGAAGAACACCCTCGACGCAGGGCCGAGGACGTTCGGGATCATCTCCGCCGCCTTCGGGGCGGGCGCACTCGTCGGAGCCCTCTCGGCCGCCGCGGTCGCGAACGTCCGCTGGCGGACGATGTTGCTCGGCGCCGGCGGCTTCGGGATCTGCGAGCTGCTGATCGCGCCGGTCCACGGCGTGGTCGCCGCCTCGCTCCTCCTCTTCGTCTGCGGCATCTTCTTCACGAGCTACACCGCGAACGCCAACGCCTCGATCCAGCTCGCGAGCCCCGACCACCTCAGGGGGCGAGTGCTCGGGCTGTACTACTACGCCTGGAACGGGCTCGCGCCCCTCGGCGCCCTGCTCGTCGGCTGGCTCTGCGACCGCGGCGGCACCGAGCTCGCGTTCAGCGTGGGCGGCATCTGCGCGATCGCGATGACCGCCTTCGGCGCGGAGGCGATCACCCGCCAGCGCCGACGCATCGCACTTGTTACATAATCGGGTCCGTTTCGCGCGGACACCGAGGAGGGGGAATGGCTCAAGTCGCGTTCGAGCGTGTGAGCAAGATCTATCCCGACGGGACTCGGGCCGTCAACGACATCAGCCTGGACGTCCGTGACGGGGAGTTCATGGTGCTCGTCGGCCCCTCCGGCTGCGGAAAGACGACGGCACTCCGCATGGTCGCGGGGCTCGAGGAGATCTCCGAGGGCGCGCTCAAGATCGGCGGTCGGATCGTCAACCACGTGCCGTCGCGCGACCGCGACATCGCGATGGTGTTCCAGAGCTACGCGCTCTATCCGCACCTCTCCGTCTACGAGAACATCGCGTTCGGGCTACGGCTGCGAAAAATGCCGAAGCAGGAGATCGACGAGCGGGTCCACCGCGCCGCGGGCGTTCTCGGACTCGAGGAGTACCTGAAGCGGAAGCCACGCGCGCTCTCGGGCGGCCAGCGCCAGCGCGTCGCGATGGGGCGCGCGATCGTGCGTCAGCCGGCAGCATTCCTGATGGACGAGCCGCTCTCGAACCTCGACGCGAAGCTCCGCGTGCAGACGCGCGCCGAGATCGCGAAGCTCCAGAGCGACCTCGGCGTCACGACGCTCTACGTCACCCACGACCAGATCGAGGCAATGACGATGGGGAGTCGTGTCGCCGTCATGCGCAAGGGCGAGCTGCAGCAGGTCGACGAGCCGCAAACGCTGTACGACCGTCCGGTCAACCTGTTCGTCGGCGGCTTCATCGGCAGCCCGGCGATGAACATGCTCGACGCGACGATCAGCTCGAACGGCGGCTTCACCGCCACGATCGGAGACCAGACGATCGCGCTCGGGACCGAGACCCTCGAAATCCGCCCCGGCCTCAGGGCCTATGACGGGAAACGCGTGATCATCGGGATCCGCCCCGAGGACCTGGAGGACGCCGCGCTCGTCACCGACGCGCCCGTTGATCAGCGCTTGCGCGGGCGACTCGAGCTTCGCGAGGCACTCGGCTCTGAGATCATGGCCCACTTCGCCATCAAGGGCGCGCACGCCGAGACGGACGAGACGCGCGAGCTCGCGCAGGACGCCGGCGCGGCCGACGAGTCGCACATCGGCGTCCGGGAAGGCGAGGCCGTCATCGTCGGCAGGTTCGGCGCACGCTCTCGCGTGACACAAGGAGAGAACGTGGAGGCCGCGGTCGATACCCGCGCCCTGCACTTCTTCGACCCAGAGACCGGAATTGGGATTTACGACCCCCCGGCGAAAGGAGCAACAGCGTGAAGACAAGATGGTTGGCGATTGCCGCACTGGTGGGGGCGCTCGCATTGGCCGCAGGCCTTGGGATGAGCAAGGCGAACGCGTCGTCGCACAAGTCGACGGCGCTCAGCGGCAAGATCTCGATCGTCGGCGTCTGGACGGGCGCCGAGCAGAAG
>JAICUZ010000101.1 GCA_025935595.1 Burkholderiales bacterium | reverse complement strand
GTTCCTTCCTGCCGCCGCGCCTGGCGGACCGGAGTCGAGAGCTTCCGCTGCGCCAGGCTTGCTGCGAAGGCGAACGCAGCCGCAGCCACCGCCTCGACGCGGATCGTCTGCGCTTCCACGAAGTAGCCGGTCAGGGCCGGGAACGCGCCCCATGCGACCGCGAAGCCGAGGTCGTTGTGGAACGCGAGCTCGAGGTTGTACGCGGGTACGAGGACCGCGCCGACCGCGACGAAGGCGAGCAGGCCCCAGCCCCAGGCGACCGCGGCGCCGACACCGATCGCCACGGCGCCGGCGAGGGAGACGACGGCGAGGGAGACGAGCGCGCGGGACGGGATGCGCGTGCGCAGCGGCCGGCCGTGCAGCTCGTCGAGCGCGTGTGCGGCGATCCCCATCGCCAGGAAGAACGCCGCGAGCCCCCACACGAGACGGTCCGTGTGGAACTGCGGCGCGAGCGCCGCGCCGACCGCGACGTACGACAGGTGCCAGAGCGTGTAGGGCGGATGGAGCAGCGTGACGTAGTCGCGCCAACCGCCGCCACCGAGCGCGTACCAGGCGGGCCTTACGCCTTCTTGCGTCCCCACGTCACGATCCCCCCGCCGAGCGAGAGCCGCTTCGCGCGCACGTCCTCGATGCCGGCGTCGCGCCAGGCCTGAAGGAGCCGCGGCAGAGGCCACTCTGCGTCGTGGTCCCGGATCGACGGACCGAGGAATGTGCCGACCTCGTACCACCCGTGGCCGATCAGCCGTCCCGCGCCCGGGAGCCCGGCGCGCACCCACAGCTCCCACGGCGGCCGCCACACGCCGCGCGGCACGCCGAACTCGAGCCCCGCCATCACACCGCCCGGCTTGACGGCCCGGGCCAGCTCGCGCAGCGTCGCCGCGGGATCCTCGACGTACCGAAGAAGGTACGTGAACGTGAGCCCGTCGAACGTGCCGTCGTCGAACGGCAGCGAGCGCGCGTCTCCCCGCTCCAGCCGGATCTTCTTCGTCGCACCCGCGAGGCGCACCTGTTGCTTGCCGACCTCGAGCATCTCGGCGCTCTGGTCGACACCGACGACGTAGCAGTCCTTCTGCCGCGCGAGCTCGAGCGCGACGGCCGCGGTCCCGGTCGCGACGTCGAGCACCGTGTCGAGCGGCTGCACGTCGACCCGCGAGACGAGAAAGCGGCGCCAGCGTGGGTCCTGCCCGAACGACAGGATGTTCGCCCAGCGGTCGTAGTCGCGGCCGAGCGGCGCGAAGAGCGTCTTCGCATCCATACGCTGGTGGACTCTATGGGGCTGGAAGCGGATCTCGAGCGGATCGCCGCTGCCGCGGCGGCGCACGGCCGGGTGACCGCGGTGCTCGCGGCCGAGCCCGCGAGCTCGTTGCGGCGGTACCTCGTGGCGTTCGATGACGAGGAGCGGCGCTGGCTCGTGCTCGACGACGACGGCGCGGTCGTCACCGCGCGGGACGAGGTGCGCGATACCGCGTCGATGGTGGCGATGTGCGAGCTCGCCGAGGACCTCGCCGGCGGGGGCGACCTCGAGCGGCTGCGGGCTGAGCTCTCGCGCGTGCGGATTGTCGAGCAGCCGCCCGGGATCGAGGAGGCGGAGGACGCGGCGCTCGCGCTCGAACGCCTGCTCGGCGCTCCTCCGCGCCTGGCCACCCCGGCGTTTCTCGACGGCGTCGGCGCCGCCACGGTCGCACTCGAACGTGCGCTCGGCGAGACGACGTCGCCGTTCTCGTCGGCGATCCGCGGCGCGAGCGGGGCGGTCGACGAGTTCGTGCGCGAAGTCGAACGGGACTACGGCGTCCCGCTCGACTGAGCTACCTTGGGCGGCATGGAAGGTGGATTCGGAGGATTTCCGTTCGGAGGCGACCCCGAGGACCTCATGCGAAGCTTGCGCGAGTTCGCGGAGCAGCAGGCCGAATCGGTGCAGGAGGCACAGCGCGAGCAGTTCGCGACGCTCACCCTGAACACCGCCGTCGAGCTGACCTCAGCTGCGCTTTCCCAAGTGCAGGTGACGGGGGCGGCCGACGAGCAGTCGATCGCGTTGCGCGATGCGATGCGTGTGCTCTTCCCTGAAGCGGTGGCGCTCGTCAGCGCCGCGCGCCAGGGGTTCATGCGCGAAGGCTAGGTGGCGACCGGCGCTGTGATGCCGCGCCAGAGCCCCCAGGCCATCAACGCGAATGCGAGCGCGGCGAGCGCGACGTCCAGTGGACGCCGCCGGTAGAGCGGGTAGACGGCGAACACGATCAGCTGCGACAGGTACAGCGCGATCAGCGAGGGCCGCAGCACGTGCTCGTCGAACCATTCCGGGTCGATCAGGCTGAGTGCGTCGAGCGCGACGAACGGCACGGCGATCCAGCTGACGAGCGTGCGGATCGGGACGCCGGTGAACGCGAAGAGGAGTCGCGAGAGGGCGAGGTACTCGGCCACGATCAGCCCCGCGACGCTCGCGGCGGCGCCGACACCGACGACGATCGCGACCGTTCGCCCGGAGTACGCGCCGGCGATCGCATAGCCCGGGAGCGGCTCGGTGCGAACCGCCGGGTCGACGGCGGCGAACGCGAAGACGGCGAAGAGCACGTAGGCGCCGGCGACGATTCCGGCGATCGGGAGCACGCGCCGGATCGTGCGGCTTCCGCCCGCCACCTCCGCGCCGAGGAAGAGCGGGAGGCTGCCGCAGACGAAGAGGAGCGCCACGTTCGCCGCACCGCGGCGCAGGCCGTGCGCGTGCGTGAACGACGCCACGGGCGCGCCGACGTGGTGAATCACCGCGGCGCCGAGGACGACGAGGATCCCGAGCTGCAGTACGGCCGAGAGAGCGAGCATCCGCAGCGCCGGCAGCGTCCCGAGCAGAACCACGGCCACGATCACGGTCGGGATCGCGAGCTCGAGCACCGGCCGCCACGGCTCGACGCCCGGGAACACCACCGCGAGCATCTCGTACACGATGTCGGTGACCGTGTACGGCAGATAGAGGAAGTACGAAAAGGCCCACACGGCCGCCTGGACGAGCGCGAGGCGTCGTCCGGCCGCCGCCTCGACGAAGCCCGCGAGCCCGGCCGGCGAGACGACGTCGCGGCTGAAACGAACCCAGACGGCGAGTGGTGCGGCGTAGATGACCGCACCGAGCAACGTGACGAGCCCGGCCGAGCGCATGTCGGCCGCACCCGGGACGTAGATCACCGCAAGCGCGAGCGGGCCTCCGATCGACGCGACCGCGAATCCGCAGAAGAGCGCGGGCGAGAGGGGCCGTCCCGCCGTCGCGTCCATGCCTGCCTCTACAGCTCCGCAGGGCACGTGGATTGCTTTACCATCCCGCGCGCTCGTGGCTCTTCTCGACCGCGCGATCGTCCGGCTGCTGCCGGCAGTGCCGAGGCCCGTCGTCCAGCGGCTCTCGTCGCGCTACATCGCCGGCCCTGCGCTCGACGATGCGATCCGCGTGGTCGGACGACTCAACGCGAAAGGGAAGCTCGCGACCGTGGACGTGCTCGGCGAGGAGATCGCGAGCGCGGACGAGGCGCGCGCGATCGCCGGCCAGTACCACGACGTCCTGGCCCGGCTCGACGAGAAGAAGCTCGACGCGAACATCTCGATCAAGCTCACGGCGCTCGGGCTCGAGCTCGATCCGGATCTGTGCCACGAGAACCTCGAAGCCGTTGTCGTGGACGCGGCCGCGCGCGGCCGCTTCGTGCGGATCGACATGGAGGACTCGTCGACCACCGACCGCACGCTCGCGCTGCATCGGCGGCTACGCGACGAGGGCCACGAGAATCTCGGCGTCGTCTTGCAGGCGTACATGCGGCGCACCCTCGAAGACATCCCCGGGCTCGACAACGTGCGCATCTGCAAGGGCATCTACGTCGAGCCCGCCGACGTCGCGTTCCAGGAGTTCGACGAGGTGCGCAGGAGTTACGTGCGGTCGCTCGAGGCGCTCGTCGCGCAAGGCTCCTATGTCGGGATCGCGACGCACGACGAGTACCTGATCGAGCAGGCGTTGCGCATCGTCGGCGACGCCGGTCTACCCCCGCACGGGTACGAGTTTCAGATGCTGCTCGGCGTGCGGCCCGACCGTGCCGACGAGCTCGTCGCCGCAGGACATCGGCTGCGCGTGTACGTCCCGTACGGAACGGACTGGTACGAGTACTCGGTGCGGCGCCTGCAGGAGAACCCGAAGATCGCGGGCTACGTCGCGCGCGATCTGGCCGCGCGCGTGCTGTTCCGCAGGTAGCCGGGGCCCCAGGACGACCAGAGCAGCAGGTCGATGACGAAGCCGATCAGGCCGACGAGGAACAGGATCCAGCCGACGGTATTGACGTCGATCGCGCCCTCGCTCGCCGGATGCACGGCGAGGGCCAGGACGAGCCCGACCGCGGCGATGATGAGGTTGACAGCGACTCTCATGTGGAGCCTCTACCCGCTCACGAGCAGGGAAAAACCGCCGTCCACGATGATCGTCTGACCGCGGATCATGTCGGCGTCCTTCGAGCACAGAAATGCGACGGCGCCGGCGATGTCGTCGGGTGTGACGAGTCGTCCGACCGGGTTCGCCGCACCGGCGCGGAGCATCTCCTCGCGGTTCGGGAAATGCTCGAGCGCACCGGTCTCGACGACGCCACCCGAAACGGCGTTGACGCGGATGCGCGGCGCGAGCTCGACGCCGAGGTAGCGCACGAGCGACTCGAGCGCCGCCTTCGACGTCCCGACGAGGACGTAGTTCTCGAGGACCCGCTGCGCTCCGAGCGACGAGAGCGCGACGATCGACGAGCCGTCAGGCATGCTCGGAGCGGCGACTCGCGCGAGCTGAAGGAGGGCGCGCGCGTTCGCGTTCAGTGTCCAGTCCCAGTGCTTGTCCTCGGTCTCGAGCGCCGGCCGGATCACTCCCGTCGCGGCGTTGTGCACGAGAACGTCGAGCGGCCCGAGTGCCGCGACCTCGTCGAGGACGCGCTGTGAGGTGACGTTCCCGCGGACGAGCGTCGGCTCGGCGCCGAGCGCGCGCAACTCCTCCGCAGTCTGTTCCGCGGCCGTGTCGTTACGGAGGTAGCCGATCGCGACCTGCTTGGCGCCGTCGCGTGCGAAGCGGAGCGCGATCGCGCGGCCGATCCCGCGTGACCCGCCCGTGACGAAGACGTTCACGCGCGGGGCAGTGGGTCGTCGGCGCGGGCCGACGACGGGATCTCGTTCCAGCCGAGCCGCGTCGGTGCTTCGCGCGGGCCCTCGTCCGCCTTCGAGGAGGCGTAGCCCAGGCGGTCGAGTCGCTCGATCTGGCTCTCGGCATACCGCCGTACGTCGTTGTCGTCGGGCAGGTCCGCGACGAGCTCGCGCACTCGCGCGCGGAGCTGGTAGGCGAAATGAGGAGTCGCCGGCCCGACGAGGGCATCGACGTCTTCGCGGGTCGGCTCCATGGCGGGAAGTAGCTTACTGAGGCCGATGCGCGCACGGACCGTCGACCTGATGCTGCTCGGCACCGTCCTCCTGTGGGCGCTCAATGCGACGGTCACGCGCTACGTGCTGACGCACGGCTTTCACCCTCTTGCCTATGCGACGATCAGGTACGCGATCGCGACCGGGCTGTTCTGGGTCTTCACCTGGTCGCGGGAACGGTCGTTCCGGATCGCGCCGCGCGACCTCCGTTACGTCGCGATCGCCGCGGCGATGATCTTCGCGAACCAGTTGTGCTTCGTGTACTCGGTCGACAAGACCTCGGCCGCCACCGTGACGCTCTTTCTCGGGACGACGCCGATCTTCATCGGCGTGGTGGCAAGCGTGATCGGACTCGAGCGGATGGGGCGAGGCTTCTGGCTCGCGACGGCGGTGTCCCTCGCCGGCGTCGCGTTCGTCGCCTCCGGCTCGGGAGGGTTCGCCGGGCACGTCTTCGGCGACGGGCTCGCAGTGTCGACCGCGCTCACGTGGGCGATGTACTCGGTCGCGATCACGCCGCTGATGCGGCGCTACTCGCCGTTCAGGATCTCGGCGCTGGTGCTCGCAATCGGCTGGGTGCCGATCGCGGTCGTCGGGATCCCGCAGACGACCAGCCAGTCGTTCCACTTCGGCGCGCTCGTGTGGATCGGCTTCGCCTTTGCCGTGGTCGGGCCGCTCTTCCTGACGAACATCCTCTGGTTCACGGCGATCTCGCGCGTCGGGCCGTCTCGCGCATCGCTCTTCTCGAACTTGCAGCCGGCATTCGGTGTCGTGTTCGCCCTCGTCCTGCTCGGCGAGCACCTGACCCGATGGGAGGTGGTCGGCGGGGTGCTCATCCTCTCGGCGGTGGTGCTGGAACGCTCGCGCCGGCCGCCTGTCGAACCGCCGGGAGACTGACGCGTTACCGTGGTCGAAAGTGAGGATTCGAGAGCGACTCCATAGCCGGCCTCCCGGTTACAACCTGACGATCGGCCGGATCCTCGCGATCTACGCCGGGCTGATGGTGACGCTCGCCCTCGCCGCGCTCGACCAGACGATCGTCGCGACCGCGCTTCCGCGCATCGTCGGCGACCTCGGCGGGATCACCCAGTACTCGTGGGTGTTCACCGCGTACATGCTCACGTCGACCGTCACGGTGCCGCTCTACGGGAAGCTCGGCGACGTCTACGGACGGAAGAAGCTCTTTCTCCTCTCGATCGTGGTCTTCCTGATCGGCTCGGCGCTCTGCGGCGCGGCGCAGACGATGACCCAGCTCGTCGCGTTCCGCGCGATCCAGGGCATCGGCGCCGGCGGCCTCTTCCCGCTCTCGCTCGCGGTGATCGGCAACATCGTCCCGCCCCGCGACCGCGGCCGCTGGCAGGGCCTGATCGGCGCGGTGTTCGCGGCGGCGTCGATCGTCGGGCCGGCGGTCGGCGGGTTCATCGTCGACAACACCACGTGGCGCTGGGTGTTCTTCGTCAACCTGCCGGTGGGCGGGCTCGCGCTGATCGTCATCTCGCTGACGATGCCGAGCCGTGCCGCGCTCACCGAGCATGCGATCGACTGGCTCGGGGCGGGCGTGCTCGCTGTCGGGACCGGTTCGCTCTTGCTCGGGCTCGTGTGGGGCGGGCGGCAGTACGCGTGGGGGAGCGGCCATGTCGTCGTCGCGCTCGCGGCGGCAGCGGTGCTCCTCGTCGTCTTCGCTCTCGTCGAGCGCCGCGCCCCGGAGCCGATCCTCCCGTTCGATGTGCTGCGCAACCCGATCGTCGCCGGCAGCGTGGCGTGCATGGCGCTCGTCGGGATGGCGATGTTCGGGACGATCTCGTACGTCCCGCTGTTCGTGCAAGGCGTGATCGGGACGTCCGCGACGTCGTCGGGCGTCGTGCTCACGCCGATGATCCTCGGCGCCGTCTGCACGTCGATCCTCACCGGGCAGCTCGTGTCGCGAACGGGCCGCTACCGCTGGAACGCCGTGCTCGGTCCCGTCGTGCTGACCGGCGCGATGCTCCTGCTGTGGCGCATGGACGTCTCGACGACGAACGGCGAGGCGGCACGCAACATGGTGATCGCGGGCATCGGGATCGGGTCGATGATGCAGGTGTTCGTGCTCTCGGTCCAGAACGCGGTGCCGCGCTCGCGGATCGGCTCGGCGACAGCGCTCACGCAGTTCGGACGGCAGATGGGCGCGACGCTCGGCGTCACGATCATGGGCGTGCTCGTGAACCACGGGCTCCCGTCCGGCGTTGCGGCGGGCGGTGAGGCGACGCAGGTGCACCGGCTGCCGCCTGCTCTGCGGAGCGGGCTCGCGGCGGCAATCCGTCCCGCGTTCCTGGTCGCCGCGTGCATCGCAGCCGCCGTCTGGGTGATCGCCGTGGTCTTCGTGAAAGAGCAGACGCTTCGGCAGTCGTTGGACGAAGTGGCCGCAGTCGACGCTGCGGCAGCTACTCCGGCTGGGGCTGCCCTAGAATCACCCTCGTGAGTGAAGATTTCATGCCCCTCGACGGCTGGGACCACGTCGAGCTGTGGGTCGGGAACGCGAAGCAGGCGGCGTATTACTACGAGCACGCGCTCGGCTTCCGGTGCGCCGCGTATGCCGGGCCCGAGACGGGCGTGCGAGACCGCGCCAGCTACGTCCTCGAGCAGAACGACATTCGCTTCGTCGTCTCGAGCTCACTGCGTCGCGGTCACGAGGTCGGCGACTTCGCGAGCCTGCACGGCGACGGCGTCAAGGACATCTCGCTGCGCGTGCCGGACGCGAGCGAGGCGTACCGGCAAGCGGTGCAGCGCGGCGCGCGCGGGATCATGGAGCCGAAGACGGTCGAGGACGAATACGGCAAGGTCGTGCTCTCCACGATTGCGAGCTACGGAGACGTCGTGCACACGTTCGTCGACCGCCACGCGTACGAGGGCGCGTACCTGCCGGGGTACGTCGCGCGCGAGCCGTCCGCCGATCCCGGTGTCGGACTGCTCGCGCTCGATCACATCGTCGGCAACGTCGAGCTCGGCCGGATGGAGTACTGGGTCGATTTCTACGAGCGCGTCTTCGGGATGACCGAGATGATCCACTTCAGCGACGAGGACATCTCGACCGAGTACTCGGCGCTGATGTCGAAGGTGATGACGGACGGCCAGGGCAAGGTGAAGTTCCCGATCAACGAGCCGGCCGAAGGCAAGCGCAAGAGCCAGATCGAGGAGTACCTCGAGTTCAACCACGGGCCAGGTTCGCAGCACGTCGCGATGACGAGCGCGAACATCGTCGACACCGTCGAGGCGCTGAAGGCGCGCGGCGTGATCTTCCTGTCGACCCCCGAGGCCTACTACGAGGACGTCGGCGACCGCGTAGGAGAAATCGACGAGTCGTGGGAGGATCTACGCCGGCTGAAGATTCTCGCCGACCGCGACGACGACGGCTATCTCCTCCAGATCTTCACGAAGACG
>JAICUZ010000070.1 GCA_025935595.1 Burkholderiales bacterium | reverse complement strand
GGCTGGCCGCTCGCGGCCGCAACCAGGTGCTGTACTCGACCCACTCGCCGGTGTTCCTCGGCGTCGACCGGCTCGAGCAGCTCGTGCTGGTGCGCCACGACGACCGTACCGGCACGATGCTCCTCCAGCCCGATGAGCTACCGCGCGAGCAGGCGCTCCGTCTGTTCACCGAGCTCGATGCCGAGCGCGCGGAAATCTTCCTTTCGCGCGCGGTGATGCTCGTCGAAGGGCGAACCGAGAAGCTCGCGTTCCCGTTCGTGTTCCGCGCGCTCGGCTACGACGCCGACCAGGAGGCGATCGCGATCGTCGACTGCGCGGGCAAAGGGAACATCCCGTTGTTCGCCGAGGTGTGCAACGCGTGCCAGATCCCGTACGTCGTCGTGCACGACCGCGACGCACCGCGCGGGCATCCGCCGACCGACGCGGAGCGGATCTCGAACGAGGCGATCGTCCGCGCCGCGGGCAAGCGGCGCACGATCGCGCTCGTCCCGGACTTCGAGGGAGTCACGGGCGTCCGCGCGCGGCGCGCGAAGCCCGCGGCGGCGTTCAAGCGCTTCCAGGACGGCAACGGCGAAGTCCCGGGCGCGCTCCGCCAGGCGGTCGAGCGTGTCGTCGCGAGCGCGCGGCGCGCGCCGAGGACGACCCGCGGCGCCTAACCCTGGGCGACGGCGCGGGTCTCCATGATGGCGTCGACGATCCCGTAGTCGACCGCCTCCTCGGGCGTCATGAAGCGGTCGCGGTCGATGTCCTTCATCACCTGCTCGACGTCCTGGTTCGTGTGCCGGGAGATGATCTCCGCCATGCGCCGCGTCATCGAGAGGATCTCGCGCGCGGCGATCTGGATGTCTGCCGGCGTGCCGCGATATCCCGCCGAGCCCTGGTGGATCATGATCTTCGCGTTCGGCAGCGCGAAGCGCTTCCCCGGCGCGCCGCCGCACAGGATCATCGCCGCCGCGCTCATCCCCATGCCGAGGCACACCGTCGACACGTCCGACTGCACGTACTGCATCGCGTCGTAGATCGCCATGCCGGCGTACGCCGAGCCGCCCGGCGAGTTGACGTAGAGGGAGATGTCGCGACCCGGCTCCTGCGCATCGAGATGCAAGAGCTGGGCCGCGATCAGGTTCGCGATGTCGTCGTTCACCTCTTGCCCGAGGAAGACGATTCGCTCGCGCAAGAGGCGCGAGTAGATGTCGAACGAGCGCTCCCACCGCCCGTCCTGCTCGACCACCATCGGAACAACTGAGCCCACCAGCATGGGACCTCCCGGTATTGTGCAACCTGTCCGTTGCACAATAGCGCAACCAGGAGGTTGCACATGAGCGTAGGCTCGACGGAGCTCAGCAAAGAGCGCAGGCGCCGACATGCGCGGCGCCGGAGCGAGACATGATTCGCAAGGAAATCGTCCTGCCCGCTACCCGCGACGACGTCTGGGAGGCGCTTACCGACGAAGACCGGCTCGAGGACTGGTTCGCGAACGACGTGGAGCTCGACCTGCGGCCGGGCGGCGGGGCGAGCTTCCGCTGGTCGAACGGCGAGGAGCGGCACGCGACGGTGACCGAGGTGGAACCGGCCCGGCGCCTCGCGTTCGACTGGGAGGACGAGGGAACGGTCGAGTTCACGCTCGACGACGACGTCGACGGTACGCGGCTCGTCGTGGTGGAGTCCTCGCCGGCGTGGTCGACGGCGCTCGAGCTGCAGGCTTCCGCGTTCGCGCTTGTCTGATCCGCTGGGACAGGTCTTCGGCGCGCTCGCCGACCCGTCGCGGCGGCAGGTGATCGGCTACCTGTCGGCGCGCGGCACCGCGACGGCGACCGAGCTGACGGGCGAGCTGCCAATGACGCGGCAGGCCGTCGCGAAGCACCTCGCGACGCTCGCCGACGCGGGGCTCGTCGAATCGGAGCGGCAAGGCCGAGAGACACGGTTCCGGCTGACAGAGGCCGGCGCGGAATGGGACGATCGGCTCGACGCGCTCCGCTCACACCTGACCCGCCACCGAAGATGAGCCTCTACGACACCGTCCGCGACCTGCCGCTCCACATCGACGGCTACTACCTCGAGCCGCTCGAGCGCGAGGTCGCGCGCGGGTTCACGCTCCACCGCACCGTCGTCGTGCTGCACGGCAAGGGCGAGGAGGGCCGCGGCGAGGAGGTCGACTACGACTCGCGTACCCAGGAGACGTTCCAGGCGGACGAAGGGAAGCTTCCGCTCACCGGCGAGCACACACTCGACTCGTTCTCGCTGCTGCAGGCCGGTCAGACCGAGTACCGGCGGTGGGGGTTCGAGTCGGCGGCGCTCGACCTCGCGCTCCGCCAGGCGGGGCTGTCGCTCGGCGAGGCGGTCGGCCGCGAGCCGCAGCCGCTCCGGTTCGTCGTCTCGACCCGCACCGCGAACGTGCCGGGCTGGCTCGAGCTCTATCCCGACCTGCACTTCAAGCTCGACCCCGACCGTGAGTGGACGAACGACGTGATCGCGACGCTTCGCAACGTCGAGACGATCGACTTCAAGGGGATCTACCGCTACGCGTTCGGCAACCCGCCGGACGCCGAGCTGTACGCGCGCGTCGCGGCCGCGTTTCCGGACGCATGGATCGAGGATCCGGCGCTGACGGGTGAGACGATGAGCGCGCTGGAGCCGCACCGCGACCGGATCACGTGGGACGCGGCGATCCACGAGTGGAGCGACGTCGAAGCGCTGCCGTTCAGGCCGAAGTGCCTGAACTGCAAGCCGTCGCGCTTCGGCTCGGTCAGGCGCCTCTTCGACTTCTACGACGCCTGCGCCCGTGAAGGAATCGCGCTCTACGGCGGCGGGCAGTTCGAGCTCGGTCCGGGCCGCGACCAGATCCAGCTGCTCGCGTCGCTGTTCCACGCGGACGCACCGAACGACGTCGCGCCGGGCGGCTTCAACGCCGCGGCTCCGGTCGGTGGGCTGCCGGAGCCACCGCTCGAGATCGAGCGGACGGCGGGCTTCCGCCGTTGATCCGCCACGTCGAGTACACCCGCGAGCGGCTCGCGGCAGCATCGGCACGTCTCTGGGCCCGTGTCCGCCCGGAGACCGTCGCACCCGACGAGCTGCTCGTCGCCGGGCCGGTCGACCGCATCTCCTACGACGAGGCGCAGCGGCTCGACTACCGGCCGGCGGTCCCCGGCGAGCGTTACGGGCCGCTGTGGGCCACGTACTGGTTCCGGCTCGGAGCGACGGTGCCCGAGCACTGGGCCGCCCGGCGCGTCGACCTGCTCTGGCAGTCGGCGGCCGAGTCGACACTCTGGATCGACGGACGCGCCGTTCAAGGCCTGCACGGCACCGACCCGCGCGAGCGGCCCGACGCGACGGTGCTCGAAGCCGCACGAGGCGGAGAGAACGTCGAGCTCGCGATCGAGCTCGCGTGCAACGGGCTCTTCGGTCGCATTGGATCGCCGCCCGAGGTCGAGCGGTGCGAGCTCGCGCTGTTCGACGAGGACGCCTCGCGGTTGTACTTCGACTTCGAGGTGCTGCGTGCGCTGGAGGCATCGGATGCGACAGATCCCGGCTTCCGTGGCCACCTGCGGGCGGAGCCGAACCGCTTCTGCAACGAAGACGACCCGGCGATCCTCGCCGCGCTCTATACGCATGAGACCGCGAGCCGCGTGCACGAGATGATCGCGATCGGACACGCACACATCGACACCGCATGGTTGTGGCCGCTCGCCGAGACGCGGCGCAAGCTGGTCCGGACGTTCAGCAGCCAGATTCGATACATGGACGCGTACCCGGAGTACCGCTTCGCGTGCTCGCAGGCGCAGCACTACGCCTGGATCGAGGAGCGCGAGCCCGAGCTGTGGGCACGCATCGTCGAGAAGGTGCAGTCGGGCCAGTTCGTCCCGGTCGGCGGCACGTGGATCGAGCCGGACTGCATCCTCACCTCGGGTGAGTCGTTACTCCGTCAGTTCGTGCACGGGCAGCGGTACTTCGAGGAGACGTTCGGCGTGCGCTGCCGCGAGTTCTGGTCGCCCGATGCATTCGGGTACTGCGGCCAACTTCCGCAGCTGATGCGGCTCTGCGGTGTCGACCGCTTCCTGACGCAGAAGCTCTCGTGGAACCGCTTCAACCCGCCGGACACGCACACGTTCACCTGGCAGGGGATCGACGGGAGCGAGGTGCTCGCCCACTTCCCGCCGGCGGACACCTACAACAGCGACGCGTCGGTCGAGGAGGTGCTGCAGGCAGAGCGCGACTTCCACGACCACGAAACGAGCGCGACGAGCATGCTCGTCTACGGCTACGGCGACGGCGGCGGCGGACCGACGCGTGCGATGCTCGAGCAGCTGCGGCGCATGCGGGACCTGCAGGGCCTGCCGCGCGTGCGCACAGGGACGAGCGACGAGTTCTTCTCGACACTCGAAGCCGAGACGGCGCCACGGCCGACGATCGTCGGAGAGCTGTACTTCGAGTACCACCGCGGGACGTACACCTCGCAAGCGTTCGTGAAGCGCGGGAACCGCGTGTGCGAGCAGCTCCTTCACGACGCGGAGCTGCTCGGCGCAATGCGCGGCGAGTATCCGCGCGCAGAGCTCGATCGGCTCTGGAAGCTCTTGCTCCTGCAACAGTTCCACGACATCCTCCCGGGCTCCTCGATCGGGCTGGTCTACGACGATGCGCGACGCGACTTCGACGAGCTCGAGTCGACGCTGCAGAAGCTGATCGGGCCGGGCACGACACCGGTGAACACGACCGGATTCGCCCGCCGCGAGGTCGTCGATGCCCCGAGCGGGCCGGCGGTCGTCGAGGCCCCGCCGCACGGCGACGGCGTGGTCGTCGACGCCGCCGACACGGTCAGGGCGAACGGGCTCGTCCTGGAGAACGCCCATCTACGCGCCGAGCTCGCCGCCGACGGGACCGTCGTCTCCGTCGTCGAGAAGTCGTCGGGCAGAGAGGCACTCTCAGCCCCGGGTAATCGACTGGAGCTCTACGAGGACCGACCCGTGAAGTTCGACGCGTGGGACATCGATCCGTCCCATCTCGAGACCGGGCGCGACTGCGCGCCGGCCGACTCGTGCACCGTGCTTTCGAGCGGGCCGCTCCGCGCGGAGATCGAATACACGCGCCGGATCGGCGAAAGGAGCTCGCTGCGGCAGGTGGTGCGGCTCGACGCCGGGTCGCGGCGCCTCGAGTTCCGGACGGAGGTCGACTGGCACGAGGAGCACATGCTCCTGAAGGTGCGCTTCCCGCTCGCGATCCGAGCTCCGTTCGCGACGTACGAGACCGCATTCGGTTACGCGGAGCGCCCGACGCACTTCTCGACGAGCTTCGACCGCGCGCGCTACGAGGTGCCGGGGCATCGTTTCGCCGACCTGTCGGAGCACGGGTTCGGCGCGGCGCTGCTGACCGACTCGAAGTACGGCTACAGCTGCCTCGGCAGCGACCTGCGGATCAGCTTGCTGCGTGCGCCGAAGTCGCCCGACCCGAACGCCGACATGGGAAGCCACACCTTCGCGTATGCGCTCGTCCCGCACGCAGGCGGCTGGCGCGAAGGTGGTGTGCTGGGCGAGGCGATCCGTTTCAACGCTCCCATCCGCTGGACCACCGCGATCGGCCCGTCGTTCGCCGCGGTCGACGACACGAATCTCGTCCTCGACACCGTGAAGCTGGCCGAACGTTCGGACGAGGTCGTGCTGCGTCTCTACGAAGCGCACGGGAGCCGCGGCACGGCACGGGTGCGCCTTGGCACTCCTCCCCACGCGGCCAAGCTTGCGAATGCGCTCGAAGAGCCGTTCGCCGACGTTCAGATCGACCGAGACGAGCTCGTCCTACCGTACCTCCCGCATCAGGTGCTGACCGTCCTGGTCGGTCAGCGGTAGTACGCGGCAGCCTTCGCAGACAGCCGCGCCACCGAACCGTCGCCTGCTTCCCCGAACGCGTACCACGCGGCGCCCGCGCACGGTTCGCCGGAGCCGACGAGCAGGTACCGGACGTCGAGGTGGAAGTGCGCCGGCTCGTCCGGCCGTGCGGGGATCTGGTGGATGTCGAGATCGAACGGCCGCGGCGCCACGGGATGGAAGTCGAGCTCGAGGCTCGTCTCCTCGGCGGCCTCCCGCAGCGCCGCCGCCTCGAGCGACTCGTCCGTCGGCTCGACGTGGCCGCCCGGCTGCAGCAACCGGCCGAGCTTCGCGTGCTCGACCAGGCACACGCGCGCACATTCCACATCGATCACGAACGCCGACGCGGTGAAGTGCGCGCGTGCCTGGTCGCGGGACGTCGGCTCCTCGAGCTCGGTCGCGAGACGCAGCATGGCGATCCGGTCCGCCTCCTCGCGATCGTCCGAGGCGACATGCGCCCGGAGCAGCTGCTCGAGCGTCACTCGTATTGCAGCGCCTCCAGCACGTTCAACCTTGCTGCCCGGCGGGCCGGGAAGATCGCCGCGAGGATTCCGACGAAGATCGCCGCGATCGCGAAGACGATCAGCGAGAAGACCGGCAGCGAGAAGACGATGAAGTCGACCCGCGCAATCAGCAGGCCGCCGAGCACGATCCCGAGCACGATCCCGAGCACACCGCCGATGAGCGCGGTGATAACGCTCTCGTGCCGGATCATCCGGCGCACCTGCCGCCGCGTCATCCCGATCGCACGCAGCATCCCGATCTCACGCGTCCGCTCGAACACGGTCAGCACGAGCGTGTTGACGATGCCGAACAGGCTCACGATCACGGACAGGGCGAGCAGCACGTAGAAGATGTTCAGGATCGAGTTGAGCCCGCTGATCTGGTTGTCGATGAACTTCTGCCGCGTCGCTTCCTTGGCGTCCGGGTATCGCTTCAGCGCCTGATCGAGCTTCGCGGCGTTCTGCGGTGTGTCGCCGCCCGACATGCGGACGAACGAGTAGAGGTTCTCCGGGTTCTCGTTCAGTTCGTCCCACGCCGCCTGCGAGATCGTCACCGTGCCGAACGGCGAGCCTCCCGTCGGCGGGTTGAAGATGCCGCGGACGAAGAAGACCTTGTGCGCACCGCTCGAGAAGGTCATGTCGATCGGCGAGCCGATCCGCAGGTTGTGCTTCTTCGCGTAGCCGTCGTCGATGAACGCACCGTCGGCGCCGAGCCGCGAGAACACCGCTTGCGAGCCTTCCTTCCAGTCGAGCTGGAAGATCGAGCCGCCGGGTGGGTTGACCGCGGTCGCGAAGAAGTTCTTGCCGAACGCGCGGGCATCACCTGTGCGGACGTTCGCGACCGCCTCGACACCGGGCACCTTCGCGACCGCGTTGGCGGCGGCTATCGGAATCGGGTCGAAGTTGTTCTGCGCGGTGATCGCGTAGTCCGCGTTCGTCCAGATCTTGTTCACGGCGCCGCGGAACGACGCCGTGATGCCTGCGGCAAGCATCGCGACGAGGGTGACGAGCGCGAGGCCGATCATCAGTGCCGCGGCAGTCGACGCCGTGCGCTGCGGGTTTCGCCGCGCGTTGTCGCGGGCGAGCCAGCCGGCGGTGCCGCCGATCCGCGTCGCCGGCCAGCCGAGGGCCCAGGCGAGCGGGCGGATGAACCGTACCGACAGCATCGAGACGCCGACGAAGATCAGTAGGGCGCCGACGCCCATCCAGATCAGGACGCCCTTCGTCCCGAGGTGCTTGCCGAAGAGCCCGTAGAGAAGCGCCGCGAACCCGGCCGCGGTGACGATCGCAGAGCCGACGGTGCGGAAGCGGGCGAACCGCGACGGCGGGAGCGTCGAGCCTTCGCGCACGGCTGCGATCGGCGGCACGCGGGTCGCGCGGACCGCAGGGCGGAGGCTCGCGACGAGCGTCACGATCACGCCGACGATCATCGAGACGATCGCGGTGCGCGTCGCGAAGATGATGCCGCTGTTCGGCAGCGTGAAGCCGACGGCGTCGAAGAGCCTGAACAGGCCCTTCGCGAGGGCCAGGCCGATGAAGAGCCCGGTGACGGACGCCGCAGTGCCGATGACGAGCGCCTCGACGACGATCGCGCGCAGCACCTGGCGCCGGGTGGCCCCCATCGTGCGGTACGTCGCGAACTCACGCGTCCGCTGGGCGATCGTGATCGAGAGCGAGTTCGCGATCACGAAGCTGCCGACGAACAGCGCGATCCCGCCGAACGCGAGCAGGAAGCCGCGCAGGAACGAGATGAACGTGTTGGTGTCCTTCGCGTCCTCGGCGGCCTGCTGGGCTGCCGTCCGCGCCTGCGAGTTCGGCGGGATGACGGAGCGCAGTTGCGCGAGGAGCTTCTGGTCGGAAACGCCGGACTTCGCCGCGACGTCGATCTCGTCGAGTTGCCCCTTCTTGTCGAAGAGCGCCTGCGCGGTCGGCAGGTCGAAGCCGGCGAGAGTCGCCCCGCCGATGCCGACGTTGCCGAACTTGACGAGCCCCGAGACCTTGAGGCGCACGATCGGGCCCTGCGCCTGGATGCCGATCGTGTCGCCGATGGCGATGTGCTTCTTGCCCGCCGTCTTCTTGTCGACCACAACCTCTTGACCGTGCGGCCAGTCGCCCTCGACGAGCGTGAGCGGATTGAAGCGCGACGCGCCGTGCGGGATGCTGAAGCCGAGGTTCGGCGCGCCGCCGAAGACGATCGCCTTCCCGTTCGAGCCGATCAGGTGGGCGTCGCCACCGACGTTCCCTTCGGCTGCCTTGACGTCGGGCAGCGACTGCACCTTCGCGAGCACCGATTCGGGGATGGTGGGCGCGTTCGAGCCGTTGTTCGTGCTCGTCGCAGCCTTCCCCGTGATCACCGCGTCGGAGCCCTGCCGCGAGTCGGTGAAGATCGAGTTGAACGCCTTGTCGATCGAGTCGGTCAGCACGAACGTGCCGCTGACCATGGCGACGCCGAGGATGATCGCGACCGCGGTCAGGATCGTCCGCAGCTTCCGGCCGAGAAGCCCTCTGAGCTCTGCGCGGATCATGAGGCTACGAGATCTCGCTCATCGTCGCGAGGATCGTCGCCGCGGGACTGCGCGGCAGCTCGCGCGCGATCGCGCCGTCGGCGAGGAACAACACGCGGTCTGCGATCGACGCGGCCTGCGCGTCGTGGGTGACCATCACCATCGTCTGCCCAAGGTCGGTCGTCGACGCACGGAGCAGTTCGAGGATGGCGGCGCCCGTGCGCGAGTCGAGGTTCCCCGTCGGCTCGTCGGCGAACACGACGGTCGGCTGGGCGACGAGCGCACGCGCGATCGCCACGCGCTGTTGCTGGCCACCCGAGAGCTCGGACGGTCGATGGTCAGCGCGGTCGGCCAGTCCGACGCGGTCCATCAAGCCCTTGAAGAACTCGGGGTCCGGCTTCTCGCCGGCGATCGAGAGCGGCAGGAGGACGTTCTCTTCCGCTGACAGCATCGGAAGCAGGTTGAAGAACTGGAAGACGAACCCGATGTGCTTGCGGCGGAGCAGGGTCACGCCGCGGTCGGAGAGCTTGCCGACGTCTTCGCCGGCGATCGTGACGGTGCCTCCGGTCGGCTTGTCCAACGCCGCGAGGAGGTGCATGAGGGTCGACTTGCCCGAGCCCGACGGGCCCATCACTGCGACGAGCTCGCCTGCTCCGACCGAAAGCGAGACCCCGCGCAGTGCGTCGACGGCGGCCTCGCCCTCGCCGTAGCGGCGGGAGAGATCCGTGGCGGTGACGACTGCTCCGTTGCTGTTCATGTCGCCGAGGCTACAGGCTGCGTGCGTAGGCCACCATTGGGGTTGGCCCCCGAATCGACCCTACGGTTGTCCCTACGCAGCGATCTGGGCGAAGTCGGGAATGATCCCGTCGCCGTAGGCCTGCAGCGTCTCCTCTTGACCCTGGGTCATCAGGTAGATGTTGAACTGGTCGACGCCGATCTCCTCGAGCTCCCGCAGCTTCTGCTTGCACCGGTCGAGGTCGCCGATCACGCAGAACCGGTCGCAGATCTCGTCGGTGACGAACGCGCCGTGCTTCGCGCCGACGCGCGAATGCTCGTTGTAGTCGTAGAACTTGCGGGCAAGGACGTACTCGGTGAGCGCTTTCGGGACGGTGCTGCCGTCCGTGCCATAGCGGTCGATCAGATCCTGCACGTGGTTCGAAACCATCGCCGGGAACCACCGCACCTGCTCGCGCGCGTCCGCGAGGTCGTCGCTGATGTGGCTCGGCGCGCTGACGATGCACTTGAGCGAGGCCGGGTCGCGGCCTGCCTCCTCGGCGGCCTGCCGGGCAGTGGCCATGATCCACTGGATGATGTCGGGATCGGCGAGCTGGATGATCACGCCGTCGCCCTGCCGCCCCGCGACTGCGAGCGCCTTCGGCCCGTAGCCCGCGACATGCATCTCGATCTCCGGCAGCTCCGGGCGCACCCACTTGAGCTGGAGGTCCTTGTCGTTCCAGTTGACCTCCTTGCCGTT
>JAICUZ010000309.1 GCA_025935595.1 Burkholderiales bacterium | reverse complement strand
CCCAGCAGCGCTGGAGGCGGCGCGAACGCCGCCCCCAGCCGCTGTGCCGTCAGGCTCACCTGCGCCTCACCGGTTGACGGTCACCTGCACGAGGCGACGCGTCGACGTGCCGCCGAGGACGTCCTGGCCATCGACGCGGGCGCGCACGAACAACACGACGTAGCCCTTGCGCGGGAAGAACTGCCCGGCCTGGAGCTGCACCGTGGCCCAACCGTTCGCATCGGTGCGCACTTCCTGCATCGATGCAACCCGGCTGTACGGCAGCCCCTGGACGAACACGAGTGCGTTCTGCACCGCGTTCTGGTGGCTGTCCGTGATCCGCACCTGCATCGTCGTCGGTGTGGTGCGGGAGCGGATCGGGTTCGCCGAGTACTTCACGTCGTCGACGATCAGGCGATTCGGCGGCGTCACCTGCTTTGCGTCGACCTGCTTTCCGGTCGGATAGGACGCAGCGACGACGGCCGTCTGCGGCGAGGTCGCCGTCGTCGGCCCGTTCGAGTTCACCGCCGTCACGGTGGAACGAATCGTGTGGCCCTGGTCGTCGCCCGCGAGCGTGTACGCATTGGTCGTAGCACCGGGGATCGCGCCGCACTTGCCGCCGCCCGAGTCGCAGCGGAACCAGGCGTAGCCGTACAACGTGATCGTCGAGCTGCTCGACCACGTGCCGTTCGACGTCGTCAGCTTCTGCCCGACCTGGGCCGTCCCGCTGATCACCGGGGCGGTCTGGGAGGCGGGGTGCCCGTACTCGTACTGCGCCGCGCTCGAGGAGCCCAACGCGTCCCCGCCGGTCGCAAGCAGGAGCGTCGCGACCGCCGACGCGGTCCCGACGATGAGCAGGCTCACGGCGAAGCGCGCCCTCTGTCTCGTATGAGGCATGTGTCTTCTTCTCCTTCCGAGGCTTTAGGAGCCACGGTAGGAGCGGCAGGTGAGCGGCGCCCTTGCCCCCGCAAGGATCACGCAAGCCGCGCGTGAGTTTCTCTTAACGGAGCCGCGTTAGCGTTCGTGCCCGTGCGAGGTCGTGTTCGGATCGGCATGCGCTGGTGGCTCGCCGGGGGGTTCGCGGTGATCGCCGTGCTGACCGCGGTGCTGACAGCAGCGTTGTCGTCCCGCCGGGTCGACCACGACGTACGACAGAACGCACGCGAGATCGCGATCGGCCAGAGCGTGTCGTCGTCCCTCGCGATCGAACGCGCCGTTCCACAGGGACGGTTGCGTGCGGAAGCCGACGCGGTGGGTGCGCGCTTCGGCCTCGCGCTCTTCGTGTTCTCGCGCGACGGCCGGCTCGTCGCGGCCGCGTCGCCGAACGGCGTCCGCTGGGACGGTGTGCCGGGCCGGCGTCGCGCACTCGCCTCGGCGCTCGGCGGCCGCCGCCTCGTCGAAGGCTTCGGCACGGCCACACTCGTCGCGCTGCCGCTCCGGCGCACCGACGCCGCCGCCGCCCTCGTCGCCTACGCGCCGCGCCCGACGGCGTACGGCGCGTCGCTGTCGATCTTCCGGAGCGAGACTGCGCGTGCAGCGGCCTGGGGCGCGCTCGTGGCCGCCGCACTCGGCTTCGTGCTCGCCTGGCTCGTGGCGCGACGCCTTCGACGAATCACACGCGCGGCGCGGGCGATCGAGCACGGAGCATTCGACACGGTGCTCACGCCGTCGTTCAACGACGAGATCGGCGACCTGACGGCGACCGTGGATGCGATGCGGCGCCGGCTCGGCGCGGCGTTCACCCAGCTCGAGGCCGAGCGCGACCGACTCGAGCTGCTGCTCGATCGCCTGCACGAAGGGGTGATCGCGGTCGACGCCGACCTGTCGGTCCAGTATGCGAACGCGAACATGCGCAGCCGCCTGCCCGTGCTCGAGCCGGGTGCGCCGCTTCCGGCGGACCTCGAAGGCCTGCCGTTGCGCGCGCTCGCTCAGGAGCTCTTCGCGCGCGGGGCACCGGTAGCGGAAGCGCGGTCCCACGGCGCCGACGGCGCCACGTACTCGCTCGTCGGCATTCCGGCCGCTGGCACGGAGCTCGCAGTGCTCGTCGTCGCGGACATCACCGCCGACGAGCGCCGCCGCAGGGCTGAGCGCGAGTTCGTCGCGAACGCGTCGCACGAGCTGCGGACGCCGGTGAGCGCGATCGCCTCCGCCGTCGAGGCACTCGAGCTCGGGGCGCGGGACGATCCGCTGGAACGGGACCGGTTCATCAGCTTGATCGGCCGCCAGGCGCAGCGGCTGACGCGGCTCACACGCTCGCTGCTCATCCTCGCGCGCGCGCAGACACGGGAGGAGGGCATGCAGCTCGTGCCGGTCGAGCTCGGCCCGTTGCTCGAGCGCGTCGCCGGTGAAGAGCCCTCTGACCGCGTCCGCATCGGCCGCATCGACGTGCCCGCGGCGCTCGCGCAGCCCGACGTGCTGGAACAGATCGTGGCAAACCTGGTCGCGAACGCCGTGAAGCACGCGCCGGAAGGCGAGATCGTGCTTCGCGCGACCCGGAACGGAGGTGCGTCGGCGGTCGTCGAGATCTGCGACCGCGGGCCCGGCATCCCGGCCGACGTGCGCGCACGGGTGTTCGACCGGTTCTACGCGGGCGGTGGACCGACGCGCGACGGTTTCGGGCTGGGCCTCGCGATCGCGCGCGACTCCGCGACGGCGATGCGTGGCCGTCTCGAGCTCGAGTCGACCCCGGGCTCGGGCACGACCGCGAGGGTGGTGCTGGAACAGCCGTGAGCAGGCGCATCCTGGTCGCCGACGACGAGCCGGACCTGCTCGAACCGGTCGCGTACGCACTGCGCCATCACGGGTTCGACGTGACCACCGTCACCGACGGCGAGCGCGCGCTCGGGGAAGCGCGCAGCGGCAACTACGACGTCCTCAT
>JAICUZ010000297.1 GCA_025935595.1 Burkholderiales bacterium | reverse complement strand
TTCATGTTCGACGACGTGCCGGAGCCGGTCTGGAACACGTCGATCGGGAACTGGTCGTCGAGCTCGCCGTTCGCGATGCGGTCGCCGGCGGCGGCGATCCGTTCCGCCTTCTCGCCGTCGAGGAGGCCGAGCTCGGCGTTCACCCGTGCGCCCGCGGCCTTGATCCGGCCGAGCCACTGCGCGACCGCGGCAGGGATCGGCTCGCCGGAGACGGGGAAGTTGGCGATCGCCTTGCGCGTCTCGCCGCCCCACAGCTCATCGGGTGTCGAGGCGATGTCGGTCACGTCCGTCAGGCTAGCGCGGACGGCCTGCCTGAAGCAGCGTCTCCCAGGTCGTCAACTTGACGCGCGGGCGCCCGCGCAGCTCGCCGGCGGTGCGCTCGGCGGCGTCGATCGCCTGCCACCCCGCGTATTCGACGTACGCCGCGCCCTTCGCGTCGAGCAGCGCGTCGAGGCCTTCTGTCGGGTCGACACGAGCAAACTTTTCGTCCCGCGCATCGGCCAGAAGGAGCTCGACCGTCTCGGTCGCGTCCTTCTTGTTCGTCCCGATCACGCCGCTCGGGCCGCGCTTGATCCAGCCGGCCACGTACGTCCGCTCCGCACCGTCGACCCGGCCGCCCGTGTTCGGGATCACAGCGCGGCGCTCGTCGAACGGGACGCCCGGCAGCGCGACGCCCTGGTAGCCGACGCTGCGGAGCACGAGACCGCACGGGATCGTCTCCGTCTCGCCCGTCGGCCGCGCGACGATGCGTCCGTCCTGCTCGACGAGCTCGTTGCGCACGATCTCGACCGCTTCGACGCGTTCCTCGCCGAGGATCGCGACCGGGGAGACGAGGAAACGGAGCACGATGCGCCGCGGCTTTCCTTCCGGCTCGCGTGCCGCGTACTCCTCGAGCAGGTCGAAGTTGCGCTTCGCGCGCTCGCGATCCGCCTCGAGCTCAGCCTTGCTGGCGGCGTCGAGCTCGAGATCGTGCGGATCGACGATCGGCTCTGCACCGGCCAGCTCACCGAGCTCCTTGAGCTCGGGTGGCGTGAACGCCGCCTGCACGGGACCGCGGCGGCCGAGCATGAGGATCTCACGGAGCGGTGAGGCGACGATCGCTTCCGCAGCCTCGTCGATCGTGTCGGTCGAGGCGAGCTCCTCCGCGGTGAGCGCGACCATGCGCGCACAGTCGATCGCCACGTTGCCGTTCCCGATCACGACGACCCGCTCCGTGTCGAGGTCGAAGTCGAGGTCCTGGAAGTCGGGATGGCCGTTGTACCAGGCGACGAACGCCGTGGCGGGCCACGAGCCCGGAAGGTCCTCGCCCGGGATGCCGAGCCTGCGGTCGGTCTGCGCGCCGACGGTGTAGACGACGGCGTCGTAGATCGCGAGAAGCTCCTCGTGCGACACGGTCGAACCGACCTCGACGTTCCCGAAGAAGCGGAAGCCCGGCCGTGCCGCGGTCTTCTCGAACGCGCGCGAGACCGCCTTGATGTTCTCGTGGTCGGGCGCGACGCCCAGGCGCACGAGCCCCCACGGCGTCGGTAGCCGGTCGAGCAGGTCGACCGCGACCGGCGGGTCCTCGCTCTTCAGCAGCGCGTCGGCCGTGTAGAACCCCGCCGGGCCGGAACCGACGATCGCGACCTTCAGGCTCACGGAACGAGCCTAGAAGATCAGGTACCAGGTACCCGATCGGGTACCTGGTACCGGTTCGAGCGTCACGTCGTCGTGTCGCGGGCCGGCATCGACGGCAGCTTCTCGCCGCTCGCGGCGAAGACCTGCCACGCGCCGTAGGCGATCACCGCGCCGAGGATCACGCCGATCCAGGCGGGCCAATGCACGAAGTCGTCCGTGATCGCCTTCAGGAGGGCGAAGACCGGAATGAGCACGCCGAGCACGAGCGTGGCAAGCCCGTCGGGTACCTGCTCCGGCAACGCGACGTTGAACGCGCGCGCAGCCGTCCAGAGCACGATCGCAATCACCATGAGGCACATGAAGAAGCCCCAGAAGCCGTGCCAGGCGTTTCGGCCTGCGGAGATCGGGCCGATCTCGACCTCCTGCCAGTGCAGCAGCGTGTCAATGAAGAGCAACACCCCTGCCCCCAGGATGAGCTGCCGGCCGAGCGGCAGCCCCTTCAGCTGTTCCATGGCCTTCCTTTCCGGACGATGGCGTTGTGCGGATCCTCACGCATCGTTTTGCGTTTGTGAAGGGCATTCCTGCCCAGGCGCACATCGAAGCTCGCGCTAGGTGCGGCCGGTGTCGCGCCGGTATGCCCATTTGACGAGGCCGTCTAGCGAGACGCCGAGCGTCAGTGCGCGTGGCCGCAGCCGGAGCCGCAGCCGGGATCTTCGCCTTCGGCGACCTGGAAGCTCGAACCACAGCCGCAGGCGGAGACGACGTTCGGGTTGTCGATCTTGAACCCGGACTCTTGGAGCGTCTCGAGAAAATCGACGGTCGACCCCTGCAGGTACGGCGCACTGAACGGGTCGACGACGACACGGACGCCGTGGAACTCGAGCTCGTGGTCGCCCGACTGGGCGCCGCGGTCGAAGCCGAGCGCGTATTCGAAACCGCTGCAGCCGCCGCCCTGGATCGCGACCCGGAGGACCTCCGCCTCGCCGGCCGGCTCGGCTGCCATGAGGGCGCCGATCTTCGTCGCCGCGCGCTCGGTCAGCGTGACGACGGTGGTCTCGGATTGTTCGACGGTGGCCATGGCTCTCAGTGTAGCGACGGCGTTCCCGGATGCAGGGTTTGTGACACCTGCAACGCCGGTGGTTGTGCCATCCGCGCCGTTTCTCGTGCTGCTAGCGTCCGACGCCGGATACGCGAGGGAGGCAGAGTGTTCAACGACTGGTTGCCGTTTGCGATCTACGGGCTGTTCGCCCTGATGATCCCGGCAACGATGATGATCGGAAGCTTCGTCTTCGCACAGCGGCCGCACCGCCGCGTGCGTGCCCGCACAATCCCGTTCGAGTCCGGTGTCTCGCAGGGTCCGCCGAAGCAGCAGCGCTTCACCGTCAGCTTCTACCTGACGGCGATGCTCTTCATCCTCTTCGACATCGAGATCGTGGTCCTGTACCCGCTCGCCGTGATCCTCCACGAGCTCGCGTGGTTCGGATTCTTCGAGTTCCTCGTCTTCCTGATCATCCTGCTCGTGGCCTACGTCTAC
>JAICUZ010000207.1 GCA_025935595.1 Burkholderiales bacterium | reverse complement strand
TGCATCGCGCAGTGTAGCCAGCGTCTGGCGATCAGTCACGCGTCGCGCGCTTCAAGACCTCGAGGGCTCCAGCCGTGTCCCCCTGCGCCTCGAGGAGATCTGCCAGCTTCCGTGCGGCTTCGAGCGCCCGCAGGGGCCGGTGCGCGAGGAGGAGATCGAGCGCCTCCTCGAACAGGTGCCGCGCCCGCCGAGCGTCTCCCGCGACCGCGAAGACCTCGGCCAGCGTGACGAACGTCAGTCCGCGATCGCCGGGACCGAGCGCCTCGAGCGACCCGAGCACGCCCGCGGCGGCCCGCGCCCCGTCCGCAGGTCGGCCGGCGAGCATGAGCGCGCGCGCCTCCAGCGCCCCGAAGCGTGCTTCGTCGACCGCGCCGAGCTCACCGCCGCGAACCTCGCGGCCGTACTCGAGCAACCGAAGCGCCTCGCCGCCGTTCCCCGCCTCGACCTCCGTCGTGGCGAGCAAGTGATAGGCAAGGGAGACGAAGGCCTCGTTCTCGGTGCGCTCGAGGATCTCGAGCGCCCGTCGCGCGTAGCGACCCGCGAGGCGGGGCTCGTCGCGGCGCGAATGCAGCCGCGACTGCGACCAGTACAGACGCGCGAGCGCGATCGGGTCACCGCTCTCGTCGGTGATGCGAACCACGCGCGCGAGCACCGCCTCGGCACCGGCGAAGTCGCCGCGATCGATCAGCACGTTCGCGAGGATCACCGAGAAGCGAAGCTCTTCGAGCACCGCCTCCGCTTCGACCGCCTCGTCGACCGCGCGCTCGTACAACTCGATCGAAGGTGTGAGGTCGCCGACCTGCATGTACGCGCGCCCCAGGGTGTCGACCGCGCCGGGATCGACGAGCGCACGCCCGTTACGCAGGCTGAGCGCCTGCTCGAGCAGCTCGACCGCCTCATCTGCGCGACCGCGCGCGAACGCGACCTGGCCGAGACCTGCGAGCGCGGTCGCACGCGCGGGATCGCCCGCGTCGGCATGCGTGCGGTACAGGGACTCGGCGGTGTCGAGCTCACCGAGCCGCAGCGCAACCTCCGCCTCGAGGAGGTCGGCCGGCTCGGCGGCGACTGAGTCGACGCCGGTCGCGAGCCACGAGCCGCTGACGTCGAGACGCGCGGCGAGCTGATTCACCATCTGCAGAGACGGGATGCGCGCTCCGGCCTCGAGGCGAGAGATGTACGCCGCCGTGCACCCGGGGAACGCGAGCTGGCGCTGCGACAGCCCCGCTCTCGTGCGCGCTTCCCGCAGTCGCCGACCGACGTCCTTCGCGGAGTCGATGTGCGTCGTCAGGCTACGCGGCATCGGCCTATCGTACGCCGCTCGTCCCCGCAGGTGAAAGGGGTTCAAGGCCACGGCGATGAGGGTCGATAGGGACAGGGTGCTGCGCCGCGTCTTGATCCTGGCCGTCCTCGGCTGCGTCTTCGCCTGCGCGGCCGCCGCGGCCCCGGCGAATTGGGCCGCGCCCCAGATCCAGGCCGTCACGCAGGTCGGCATCCTCGGCACCTCGACGACGTCCTTCAACCCGCAGGCGCCGCTCACGCAGTCGCAGCTCGCCGCGGCGATCGCGGCGACCGACTCGCTGCAGCACCCCGTCGCGCCTCCTCCGCCGGCGGTCGAGCTCACGACCAACATCGCGCCCGACGCAACGATCGGCGGCTTCGCCTCGGTCGAGGTCGACGTCACCGGGCCCGAGGTCGACCACGTTGCGTTCGCCGTCGACGGCACCGGCGTCGTCTCGACGAACCAGGCGCCGTACACGCTGGAGCTCGACACGACCGGGCTCGCGGACGGCGTCCACGCGCTCGCGGCGAACGTCGCGTTCGCGAACGGTGGGTACGCGATCGCCACGTGGCAGGTCACGGTCGCCAACGCACCGGGCTCGATTCTCACTCCGACCGACGTGCTCGTCCCGCTGACGATCGCAAAGTCGCACATGCCGGTGGCCCCGGCAGCCGCGCGCACGCTGTACCGCGCGCTCACGCCGGATGCAGCGGTGAGCGTAAAGAAGCTGGATGCCGTGCTGGTCGGCTACCTCGGAATGGGCGGCGCCGCACGCGAAATCCAGAAGACGCTCACCGACGCGGGATTGAAGCCGCCGGCCAACACCGGCACGGAGGCGGTTGCGCGGATGCTCGGTCTGCGCCTCAACCACCCTGCCCCGCAAGACGGGCTCGAGCTGAGACCGCTCCAGGCGATCACCCGCGCCGAGGCGGCGTACTCGTTCGCGCAGCTGCTGACGCTCGACGTACCCACACTCGAGTCGGTGCAAGCGGCGGCCGACACATTCACCCTGCCTGCCCTCACGTCGTGGCAGCAGCGCGTCCTGACGACGGCGATCCACTACGTCGGCTTTCCGTACATCTGGGGCGGCACGAGCCCGAGCCCTGAGACGCTGTTCGGCGTCAGGTCGGCCGGCGGCTTCGACTGCTCGGGCTTCGTCTGGCGCGTCTACAAGCTGACGCCGTACGCCGGTGAAGGCACGCTTGCGAGCGCTCTACGCGGTCGCACGACGTACCAGATGAGCGGCGAAGTGCCGCGCTCCGCGCGCATCACCGCGGCGAACCTTCAGCCCGGCGACGTGATGTTCTTCGGCGCGAACGGCCCGAAGTCGAAGCCGGGCGTCGTCGACCACACCGCGCTCTACCTCGGAAACGGCTGGTTCGTCCAGTCGAGCGGCGAAGGCGTCACGCTGCTGCCGTTCGACGGGTGGTACACGCGCACGTTCGCATGGGCGCGTCGCCCGCTGCGCGAGGCGGGGCTCAGCGGCTGAGCGCTTCGAGCAGCTCGCCGACGCGACGATCCGCGACCGACGGGCGCCGGAGCGGCAGCGTGGCGTTCACGCGATAGTGGTTTCGCCGACCCAGGCGCTGGCGCTGGATGTACCCGCCTTCGACGAGATCCGCGAGCACGCGGTGCGCCTGCCGCTCGGTCAGCTCCGCCCGCTCCGCGATCTCGCGGACTGTCGCATCCGGCGCCCGCGTCACCTCGAGGAGCACCGACCCATGCGACGTGAGGAATGTCCACGCCGGCCGCTCAGCCATAGCCCGAGCCTATACGCGTTACTGATGGGTCGTCTTCACCGGCGGCCAATGTGGGGAGATTCCGGGGTCGCCGAGGTCGCCGTACGGCACGCAGCTGCCCGCCAGTGCGCTGCGATCGGCGATCAGGAGCTCGTCGACCCGGCGGTTGAGAGGGACTGCCTTCTTCCACGCGAGGCGCAGCCGCACCCCTTCGCGCACGAGCGCGCGCGGCGCGAGCGGGGCGCGCGACCGCACCGCGAAGTAGCGCCCGTCGATCGGCTCGGTGCCGAGCGCCCGCTCCGCGGCGGCCGCTTCTTCCGGCGACGCGGCGTAGAAGAGCCACAACCCGTAGTACGTTCCGCTGCTCCGGAGAAACGGCTCGAGGTTGGCGCAGGCCTCGTCGTCGACGCGCGTCAGCGACGGAACACGCAGCGCGACGAGATGGTCGAGCAGGTTCGCCGGATGCCCGTAGTCGAATGCGGAGAAGTTCGCGCCGCTCGTTCCCGTCGAGCCGAAGAGAACCGAGCCCGCGGGCTCGTGCCGCACCGCTGCGACGACCGCGTCGACGCCGATGCGGTGCGTCGCGCGGCGATGGTCGAGGTCGAAGCGAACCTCGATCGCCGCCAGACCCGCGACGAGCATGACCGCGAAGAGCACACGCCACGTCCCTGCCCACGCCGCGATCGCGAAGACGGCGGCACAAACGAGCACGAGAAACGCCGGCGTAACCGGGATCATGTAGCGGTCGAAGAAGAGCGCCGAGTCGCCGCTCGTCGGCACCACCGAGAAGAACACGACCGGGGCCGCGACGGTGACCACACAGAACACGAGCGGCCGGTACGACTTCCGGACGACCAGCACGACGACGCCGACCGCCGCGAGCGCGGAGAAGAAGTTGACGTCGTGCCGTCCCGGCGCGACGAAGTGCAACGCGTCCTCCCAGACCGGACGGCCGGAGAAGGTTCGCCCCGACTGGCCGCTGCCACCGACGCCGTAGCGGTCGCTCAGCACGTGCAGCGTCTTGACGTAGTACGGCACGAACGTGACGAGCAGCGCGACGGCTCCCGGCCAGGCGGCCCGCACCTTGGCGCGAAGCGGTCCGGGCGCATAGAGCCACGCTGCCCCGAACGCGGTCAGCGCGTACAGCGGTGCGGTCGGGTGAACGAAGACGGTGAGCCCGAGCAGCGCGCCCGCTGCGACCCAGAGCCTGCGGTCGCCCGAGTCGGCCGCCGCCAGCGCGACGACGGTGGCCCACATCAGCCACGCGAAGAGCAGCGTGTGCGGCCTGCCGAACGTGGAGTACATGACCGGGATCGGCGAGAGCGCAGTCAGCACGACGACCCCGGCGGCGGGCAGGTCGTCGCCCAAGAGGCGACGGGCGATCAATGCGACGGCCGGCAGCGCGAGGCACGAGAAGACGAGCGACGGCACGCGCAGCGCCGCGATGCCGGGCCACCAGTCGAGCAGGAAGTGCTCCAGCCAGAAGTGGATCGGCCCGCCGCCGCGCTGCGTCGAGACGATGTGGAAGATGTGGCGGAACGAGAAGTCGCCGAGCCGCAGCGTCAACTCCTCGTCGACATTCAGCGGTGTCCACCAGACGGTGGGCAACGCGAGCCAGACGAGGCCGGCGGTCGCGCCTGCAACCGCTGCGGGAAGAACCGCTCGCCTAATCCGTGCCTGAGGCAGCGAGCGCGGGCGTCTCGGGCGCCGAGCGATACGGATGCTCGTCCTCGATGTGCGTCTCGTGGTAGACGCTTTCGGCGTTGACGGCCCAGATGTCGTGCTCGGCACCGCCCAAGAGGTTGTCGACCGCGCGC
>JAICUZ010000044.1 GCA_025935595.1 Burkholderiales bacterium | reverse complement strand
TGTACGTCACGAACTATCCCGCCGGCGACTTCCGCGCGATGCCGGCGCTCGGCGGCGGTCACGCGCTCTTGAAGTGGATTACGTCGTTCCCCGGCAATCCGGCGCGCGGACTCCCGACCGTGACGGGCGACGTACTCGTCTCGGACGCGACGACCGGCGAGCTTCAGGCGGTGCTCGACGCCGCGTCGGTGACGGCGCTCCGCACCGGGGCGGCGGCGGTGCTCGCCGCCGAGACGCTGGGGCGCTCGGACGCGGAGACAGCTGCCGTGATCGGCGCGGGCGTCAACGGCCGCGCGGCGGCCCGGACGTTTCTCGCGCGCGGGCGTTCGGTCGCGGTGTGGGACCTCGACGGTGCCCGAGCCGCGCACGTGGCGGCGGAGCTCGGTTGCTCGGTCGCCCTCTCACGGGAGGAGGCGCTCGCGGCCGATCTGCTCGTGACGGTGACCCCGGGGCACGAGGTCGTTCTCGCAGACGGCGCGCTTCAGCCCGGCCAGCACGTGTCGCTGATGGGGGCCGACGGCCCGGGCAAGGCCGAGGTCGCAGGCACGGAGCTCGCGCGCGCACGGCTCTTCTGCGACGACTGGGAACAGGCGTCGCACGGCGGGGAGCTCGCGCACGCAGTCGACGAGGGGCTCGTCGCCGAGACCGACGTGACGGCGATCGGCGCGGTGCTCGCCGGTACGGCTCCGGGTCGCGCGGACGACCAGGAGATCACGATGTTCGATTCGACCGGCCTTGCGATCCAGGATCTGGCGATCGCCCTCGCCGCTCTCGACGGAGCGGATCGCGCCGGCCTGCCGCGGCTCACGCTCTAGCTCATCGGCATCCCCACCCGGTAGAGGCCGTCAGCCTGCACGACGGCACCGACGAGCTCGAGCTCCGCGAGGGCCGCCGCGATGTCCCCGGCCGAGAGCCCGGTCTTCCTGACGAGCTCGTCGGCCGCAGACGGGCCGTCTGCGACGGCCGCCCGGACCGCTTCCAGCCTCGGCTCGAGCGCGGTCGCCGCAGGTCGCGACGGCTCGACACCCACGACCGCGAGCACGTCACCGAGGCACGTGACCGGGGTCGCGCCGAGGCGGAGCAGATGGTTTGTGCCCTTCGAGAGCAGCGACGTGATCTCGCCCGGCACCGCGAGCACCTCGCGGCCCTCGTCGAGTGCGAGGTCGGCGGTGATCAGCGCTCCGCTGCGTTCGCGCGCCTCGACGACGACCGTCGCGTCGCACAACCCCGCAACAATTCTGTTGCGGGCAGGAAATCGCCACGGCGTGGGCTCGACTCCGGGCGGGTACTCGGAGACGATCAGTCCGTTCTCGGCGATCGAGGCGGCGAGCGTGCGATGCGCGCGGGGGTAGTCGCGGTCGACGCCGCAGCCGAGTACCGCGACCGTCCTGCCCGTTTCGAGGGCTCCTCGGTGCGCAGCGCCGTCGATGCCGCGGGCGAGTCCCGATACGACGACGACACCTGCACGCGCGAGACCGCGTGAGAGCTCGGCGGCCACCGCCGCTCCGTAGGCCGAGCACGCTCGAGCGCCGACCACCGCGACACACGGCGCGTCGAACACCGTCAGCGCCGCCGTCCCACGGACGAACAGACCGGGCGGCGGGTCGTGGATCGTGCGCAGCCTCGCCGGGAAGAGGTGATCACCCCGCGCCACCCACCTGATGCCGCGCCGCTCGAGTTCCGCGACAACGCCCCGCTCGTCGAGCTCCGCGCGGAAGCGTTCGAACCTGGCCGACCGCGGCTCGTCCAGCAGGTGCGAGTCCGTCGAGGCGGCGAACATGGCAACGGCGAGCTCGCTCATTCACCGTGTTCCTTCGGCAGGCGGTACGAGAGCGCCTCGGCGACGTGCTCGGGCAGCACGTGATCGGAGCCGGCGAGCGCGGCGATCGTGGCGGCGACACGAGCGACTCGTGCGTGGCCACGTCCGGAGAGCGGCAGGCGTTCTGCGGCCCGCTCGAGCAGCTCGTCGCCGGAAGGTGTGCGAGACGGTGGCCCGTCTCGGAGCCGTGCGCGGGCCGCGAGCACACGCGCACGAACGACGCTCGAGCGTTCACCCGGCGGACCGGCGAGCTCGTGGCCGCGGGGCCTCGGCACCGTGAGTGCGAGATCGAACCGATCGAGGAGGGCGCGCGAGAGCTTCTCGCGGTAGCGCTGGATGCGCTCGGGCGTGCACGCGCAGTGCACGGCGGCATCGCCGCGCGCGCCGCACGGACAGAGGTTCATCGCCGCAACCAGCTGGATGCGGGCCGGGAAGACCGCCCGAGCGGCGACGCGGGCGACGGAGACGACACCGTCCTCGAGCGGCTGCCGCAGCGCCTCGAGCACCGGGCGTTGGAACTCCGGGAACTCGTCCAGGAAGAGAACGCCGCGGTGCGCGAGGCTGACCTCGCCGGGCCGGAGCGAGCCTGCACCACCTCCGATCAGGCCCGCGACCGAGCTCGAGTGGTGCGGTGCGCGGAACGGAGGTACGCGGACGAGGCAGGCCCCGACGGGCAGTGTCCCGCACACCGAATGGATGCGTGTCACCTCGAGCGCCGCGTCGTCGCCGAGCAACGGCAGCAGCCCTGGGAGGCGGCGGGCGAGCATCGTCTTGCCGGTACCGGGCGGTCCCGCGAGGAGCAGGTTGTGGCCGCCGGTCGCGGCGATCTCGAGCGCGCGCCGAGCCCGCTCCTGGCCGCGGACGTCTGCCAGGTCGGGAACACACGCGAGCACCGCGAAGTCGTCGTCGGGCGGCGGCGGCTCCGGCGGCTCGTGCTCGCCGCGGAGGTACGACACGGCTTCGCCGAGGTGCCGCACGCCGACCGGTTCGACGCCCGCCAGTGCGACCTCCGGCGCTGATTCGGCTGCGCAGACGAGATGCGTCAGCCCAGCGTGGCGGGCACCCTCGGCCGCGACCAACGCCCCCGGAACCGGACGGAGGCGACCGTCGAGGCCGAGCTCGCCGAAGGCCGCGTGACCCTCGAGCGACTGCGCAGGCACCTGATACGAGGCCGCGAGGACCGCGAGGGCGATCGGAAGGTCGAAGCCGGACCCTTCCTTGCGCAGCGACGCCGGCGCGAGGTTGATCGTGATGCGTGTGCCCGGCCACTCGAGCTCTGCAGCGGCGACGCTGGAGCGAACGCGAGCCTTCGCCTCCTGGCACGCACGGTCGGCCAAGCCGACGATCGCGAAGGCGGGAACCCCACCCTGGATGTGCGCTTCGACCTCGACCCGGCGCGGATCGATGCCGACGAGCGCGTGCGTGACGGTGCGTGCGAGCACGTTGCCACGTTAGGCGACGGTAGCCGTTCTGCGTGTGTCGACTTCGTGCCGATCGCCCCACAGACACAGGTCTGGTGAAGCGGAGGTAGCGCGACGTGAGGGCCGGGCGCGCGATCGGCGCCCGGCCCCGCTACTCGAGCTCCTCCGTCTCCGCCTCGGTCTCGAACATCGCCACGGACGACAGGCGAGCTACCGGTAGAGCGGCGCACCGGTCTCGAGGAGCGTCTTGAGCGCACTGATCACGCCTGTCCAGCCGGTCCCCGAGACGCCGGCGGCCGTCTTCGGCGCTCCCTCGAGCCGGTCGTGCGTGACGGTGAGGAGGCAGACACCGTTCTCCTCCTCGTCGATCTCCCACGTCACGCGGCTCTCGTCCTCGGCCGCGAGCTCGGGGTCGTACAGCGAGCGCCACCCGTGGACGAGCTTGCGCGGCGGGTCGAACACCTCCACCGCCGAGTCGCCCCACACGTCACCGTCCGCACTGCGTGAGTCGTAATGCTCCGGCGTGACGGTGATGCGCGCACCGTGAAAGTAGCGTGCGGTCCATTCCGGCCTGGTGATCGCGTCCCAGATCTGCTTGGCGCTCGCCTTGATGAACACCTGATAGACCTGCGTCGTCTGGCCAACGGTCGTCGTCATCGACGTCCCTCCAGTCGTGTCTTGAGCTCGGAGAGCGCCGACACCCGGCGCTCCGCGTACTTGTCGATCCATCGGTCGTGGATCAGCCGGATCGGGACGGGGTTCAAAAAGTGGAGCTTCTCCCGCCCCTGTCGGCGCGTGACGACGAGACCTGCGTCCTCGAGGACACGGAGGTGCTTCATGACGCCGAAGCGCGTCATCTCCAGCTCGGACTCGAGCTCGGTGAGCGTGCGGCCGTCGCGCTCGAAGAGCCGGTCGAGGAGATGCCTGCGCGTCGCGTCGGCGAGCGCTTTGAAGACGAGGTCGTCGTCGGTCACGCGATGATCATATGTGACCATACGGTCACCTGTCAATCAAGACGCGCGACCAGAACGTCTTCGAAGTACTCGCCGGCACGGCGCCCCGTGCGCCGGTTCACGTGACGCTGGTAGCGCTGCTCGAGCGCGAGGCCGGCACCGTCGAGGATCTGCGGATAGAGGTCGCGCCGGTCGTTCACCACGATCACGACGCGCCCGCGCGGCTCGAGAGCCGCGCGGCACGCCGTGAGCACGCCGACAATGCCGTCGCAATAGGCCGCAAGCGCGGCTTTCGACGTCCCCCGCACCGCGGCGCCGATCTCCCGCTCACGCAAATCGTCGAGACCGAGCAGCTCGTACGCATAGCGGTGCTGCTCGTGGTAGTCGATGAGCCCCGGATAGGGCGGCGACGTGACGACCGCGTCGAACGGGCCATGTAGTTCGACCTCCCGTGCATCACCGTGCAGCACCACCGCGTCTCGTCGCTTGCGAGCGTGAGCGAACTCCTTGAGCCGCGCGAGCGTGTCGAGCGTGTAGCGGCGGACGAAGTGGTCCGCACGGTCGATCGGCTTGCACTCGCGTTTGTGCTTGTGGCACCAGTACGTCTCCTTCTGCGGCGTGCGCGGGAAGTCGAGATCGAAGTGCGTCGTCAACCGGGCCGACCGCGCAGCGCGCGCGAGAATCACGCGCAACACGTCCGCCGACTCGTAATCGGTGACGAGCGAGCGGAACCGGAGCAGGTCGGCACGCGCGGCGGGTGCGAACCACGCACGCAGGTACGCCGACGCTCCCGCGGCAGCCCCGTCCCCGTGCTCGAACCGCGCGAGCGCGTCGCGCAGATCCCGCTCGAGCACGAACGGGTTGTGCTCGCGCGTCTTCACGCTGGTCAGGAGGCAGTTGAACGACGCGATGTCGACGCCGGTCGAGTCGAGACCGGACTCGAGCGCTTGCACGAGCGTCGTCCCGGAGCCGGCGAACGGATCGAGAACACGGCCGCGCGGCGGCACGTGACGGCGAAACAGCTCCTCGACGAGCTGCGGGATGTACTTGCCGAGATACGGATGGAGGCGATGGACGTGCTTCGTCCGCTCGCGCTCGGGCAGGTCGCGCTCCGACCAGGAGAGGTCGAGGTCGAGGCCGGCGTAGAGCTGCTCCTGCGTCGTCACACGTGTGGGTTCGACGTCGGCTAGAACGCGTCCTGCACGACCTCCATCCGCCCCGCCCGTTCTGCCGCCACGTCGAAGCGGAGCTCGAGCCCGGCGAGCGACGGATTCGAGCGGAGCCACGCCCCGGCCGCGCGGCGCAGACGCTCGACCTTCAGCGGTGTCACCATCTCGAGCGGGTCGCCGAACCCGGGGCCGGCCTTCGACTTGACCTCGACGAAGACGAGCGACCGTCCGCGGCGGACGACCAGGTCGAGCTCGTAGCCGCCTGCCCAGCAGTTCGCCGCGAGCACGCGGTAGCCGCGCAGCCGGTACCACCATGCGGCGCGACGCTCAGAGGGATGCCGCGGCGAGCTCTTCTTCGCTGAGATACGCACGTGCCCGCCAGGAGCGGCGGTGGATCTCGCACGGCCCGCGTTCGCGCACGATCGCGGTGTGCCCCGGTGTGATGTACCCGACGTGGGACGCGAACCCGTAGCCGGGGTACAGCGCATCGGCGGTGCGCATGTAGCGGTCGCGCGTCACCTTGGCGACGATCGAGGCGGCGGCGATCGCGGCGCTCTTGCAGTCGCCGTCGACGACCGCTCGATGCGGCGGCGCCGTCGGCCCCAGCTTGAACCCGTCGACGAGGGACACATCGGCGGGCTGACAGGCCCACAGCGCCTCGCGCAACCCCCGCAGGTTGCACTTGTGGAGGCCGTCGCGATCGATCACCGCGGCCGGGAACACGCGCACCGAGATGCGCTCCGCGCAGGCGACGACCGCACGGTAGAGCTCGTCCCGCGTGCCCGCGTCGACCTGCTTCGAGTCGTTCAGGAGCGCGAGCGGACGCACCCTGTGGTCGCGCAGGCAGGCGTAGTCGAGCAGCACGCCCGCGACGACCAGCGGCCCTGCGAGTGGCCCCCGCCCCGCTTCGTCTGCCCCGGCCACGAACCGGCCGCCGGTCGACCGGTCGAACCGGAGGAGCTTCTGGCCCGTGCGCTTCTTCGCCTGAGGCATGACGCGAGCGTAGCCCGAGCGGCGGCCGGCGATCGTGCCGAAAGTGTGAAAAGTGCGCGCTACTTCTGCGGCTGGTTCTGGCGAAGCTCGCGGACGCGAGCCTTCTTCCCGACCTTGCCGCGCAGGTAGTACAGCTTCGCACGGTGCACGTCGCCGATCGCGCCCACCTCGATCTTGTCGATCTTCGGCGAGTGCAGCGGGAACGTGCGCTCGACGCCGACGCCGAACGAGTTCTTCCGCACCGTGAACGTCTCGCGCGCGCCGGCGCCCTGCCGCTTGATCACGATCCCCTCGAACACCTGGATCCGCGAGCGGGTGCCCTCGATCACGCGGAAGTGCACGCGAACGGTGTCGCCCGCCTTGAACCGCGGGACCTCGCGCAGCTGACGGCGCTCGATGTCCTGGATGATCGTGCTCATATCGAAAGGGGCCGGAGGCCGGGCGGAATGGTAGCGGAAGCCAGGAACTACTGGATCGAGATCCGGTTCGGCGGCCAGTAGGTGGCGAACACCTTGCCGATCAGGTTCTTCTTCGGCACGGTGCCCCAGCTGCGGGAGTCGCAGGACGACTGCCGGTTGTCGCCCATCATGAAGTAGTGGTCTTTCGGGATCACCTCGGGGGCGATCGTGCGGTCGTCTCGCCGGTCGGGCTTGATGTAGGGCTCGTTCAGCCGCTTGCCGTCGATGTAGACGTAGCCCTCGCGCTCTTCCCAGGTGTCGCCGGGCAGGCCGATCACGCGCTTCACGAAGGTGCCGCCGGCGCCGCAGCGGAGCGCAGCCAGCTTCGGCGTCTCGAAGACGATGATGTCGTCACGGCGCGGGCTCCAGAACCGGTAGCAGAACCGGCAGGCGAGCACGCGGTCCGAGTAGCTTGCCTCGCAGTCGGGGCCGGGCCGCGCGCAATGCAGCGTCGGCTCCATCGAGCTCGACGGGATGCGGTACGGGTTCACGACCCACGCCTTGATCGCGAGCACGATGACGATCGCGCCGACGATCGTCACGAGCCAGTCGATCGTCACGCGCCAGCCATGAGGCAAGCCTTCGGTCAAGTAGTCGATCGGATTCCTCAGCGGACCTGCTCCCTTCGCCAGCTTTCGATCTTCGCGTGGTCACCCGAGAGCAGCACGCCGGGCACCCGCCACCCGCGGAACTCCGCAGGACGCGTGTAATGAGGGTACTCGAGCCCACCGCCGAGCTCGGCGGAGAACGACTCGAGCTCCCCGGAGCCCTCGGCAAGTGCTCCCGGCAGCCGCCGCGCGATCGCGTCGACGAGGATCATCGCCGGGAGATCGCCGTTCGAAAGGACGTAGGGGCCGACGGAAAGTGCATCCGATGCGAGGTGTTCGACGATCCGCTCGTCGAACCCTTCGAATCTCGCCGAAAGGAGCGTCACCCGCTCCTCACGCGCCAGCTCCTCCACGACCGCCTGGGTCAACTGACGGCCCTTCGGTGTGAGCGCCACCACCCGGTGCTCGGGCACGCCGCCGTACACCGCGTCGAGCGCCGCGGCGACGACGTCGACGCGGAGCACCATCCCCGCGCCGCCGCCGTACGGCTCGTCGTCCACCTGCCTCGAGCGAAGCGGCGAGTAGTCGCGATACGAGTGCAGCCGCAGGTCGAGCTCGCCGCCGAGGACGGTCGCGACGGGGCGCTGCTCGGTGAGCCAGGCGAACGCGTGCGGGACGAGCGTGAAGACGTCGAGTTGCACTAGCCCGCGAACCCTTCGGCAACCTCGATCCGGCCGCCGGCGACGTCGACGACCCGGATGCAGTCCTCGACCATCGGGAGGAGCACGCCCGAGTCGAGCTCGAGCACGTCGTTCGCGACGCCGGGCGTGACGGCCTCGACGGTTCCGAGCGGACGGCCGGTCTCCTCCACCACCCGCAGTCCGACGAGCTCGAAGGCGTAGTACTCGTCGTCACCGGTCGCGGGCAGGTCCGCGGGGTCGACCTCGAGCAGGACGCCGCGCACGACCGTAGGCTCGACCTTGATGACGGGCCGCCCGGAGGACGTTCGGTGTGCAACCACCTCGACCGGCGTGCCGCCGGCGAGGAAGCGCGCCCCGGTCTGCCACCAGCGCTTGTCCTCGGACGGCTGCTCGACGAAGAACGCTCCGTCGATCCCGTGTGGGCGGCCGACCTTCCCGATCGTGACCCTCACGTCCGGCGACTCTCGAGCGACGCGATCGCCTCGTCGCGATCGACGGCGACGAGGAGGTTCTCGTCGACGAACTCCTGTGCGTGCGGCCAGTCACTCCGGCGCATCTCGGCGACTGCGCGGTCGACGTCGAACCGCGTGCGACGGAAGCTCGGTTCGCCGTCGTCGAGCAGTGTCCAGTACGCCGCCACGTCGCTCTCATACGCCATGCCGACCGAGCCGGCGTTGACGACTCGTAGATCGCCGATACGACGATCGAACTGATGATGCGTGTGGCCGATCACGACGGTGCCGCACGCATCGCCGAATGTCGCCAGCACCGCATCGTCGGGAGTGACCGCCGTGGTGATCGGCGTGTTGTCGTTCGGGGTCGCGTGGCAGTAGACGACGTCGTCGATCGTCGCTGCGAGCGGCAAGGACTGCAGCCACGCAATCTCGTCCGAGCCGAGCTGCGCACGCTCCCACTCCTCCGCCATGTCCTCGCAGTTGCCGCGCAGCACGACCGCGTCGAGCGCGCGCACCATCGCCACCGTCTCACGCGGGTACGGGCCGTACAGGTAGTCGCCGCCGAAGACGACGGTGTCCACCCGCTCGTCGTCGACCGAGGCGAGAACGGCCTCGAGCGCCCACGGCATCGCGTGGACGTCGTACAGCGCTGCGACCTTCATTGAGGGTCGGGATCTGCGATCTCGACCAACACGCGGCGCCCGTCGCGCGCGGAGCTCGCACGCACGAGCGTGCGCAACGCGCGCGCGATGCGACCGTTGCGGCCGATCACCTTGCCGACGTCGTCCGCCGCGACGTGCAGGACGAGGACGAGCGCGTCGTCGCGCTCCTCCTCCTCGACGCGAACCGACTCCGGATCGTCGACGAGCTCGCGCGCGAGGTACGCGAGCAAAGCCGACATTACTTCTCGATACCGGAGATCTTGATCAGCTTCGCGACCGCCTCGGTCGGCTGCGCGCCCTTCGCGAGCCAGTCCTTGACCTTCGCCTCGTCGAGGTCGATGGTCGACGGCTCGGTCTGCGGGTTGTAGCGCCCGACGATGTCGAGGAACTTCCCGTCGCGCGGAGCCCGCGAGTCGGCCGCGATCACGCGGTAGATCGGGTTCTTCTTTGAGCCCACGCGGGTGAGCCTCAGCTTGACTGCCATCCACGTCCTTTCATCAACGCTTCGCTCTCCTTTTCTTGCGCTTCACGCCCGTCTTCCGCCCTGCGGACAGGGACGGCGTCGGCGCCTGCTGGGTCGGGAGGGCCGGCATCTTCCCCCGTCCCATCTGCTTCATCATCTTCTCCATCTGCTTCCGGGCCTCGAGCAGCTGGTTGACCTGCTCGACCGTCGTCCCGGAGCCTTTCGCGATCCGGAGCCGCCGCTTGCCGTCGATCACGATAGGCGAACGGCGCTCCTGCGGCGTCATCGAGAGCACGATCGCCTCGACGCGCCCGAGCTGGCCCTCGTCGACGTCGACGTCGCCGAGCTGCTCCTTCATGCCCGGGATCATCTTGAGGATCCCTTGCAGCGGCCCCATCCGGCGCAGCATCTTGTACGCCTTCAGGAAATCGTCGAACGTGAATTGGCCGGCCGCCATGCGTTTCTCGATCTCGGCCTGCTCGTCCTCCTCGACCGCGGCCTCCGCCCGCTCGATCAGCGTCAGCACGTCGCCCATGCCGAGGATGCGCGAGGCCATCCGGTCCGGGTGGAAGACCTCGAGCGCGTCGACCTTCTCGCCCGTCGAGGCGAACTTGATCGGCTTCCCCGTGATCGCCTTCACCGAGAGCGCTGCGCCGCCGCGGGCATCGCCGTCGAGCTTCGTCAGGATCACTCCGTCGAACGCGATGCGCTCGTGGAACGCCTCGGCGACGTTCACCGATTCCTGCCCCGTCATCGCGTCGAGGACGAGCAGCACGTTCGTCGGCTTCGCCTCGTCGCGCACCTGCGCGAGCTCGTCCATCAGCTCTTCGTCGATCTGCAGGCGGCCGGCGGTGTCGACGATCACGGTGTCGAGCCCTTCTTCGCGCGCACGAGCGAGACCGCTGCGGGTCGCTTCGACTGCGTCGTTGGTGTCGGTGCGGAACACCGGCACCTGGATCTGCGTGCCGAGCTGCTCGAGCTGATCGATCGCGGCCGGACGCTGCAGGTCCGCGGCGACCAGTCCCGGCTTGCGCCCTTCCTTGCGCAGGTGCAGCGCCAGCTTCGCCGCCGTGGTCGTCTTCCCCGAGCCCTGCAAGCCTGCGAGCAGGATCACCGTGAACCGCCCGAACGCGAGCCCGGACTCGCCTTCACCCATCAGCTGCGTGAGCTCCTCGTGGACGACCTTCACGACCTGCTGCCCGGGCGTCAGGCTCTTCAGGATCTCGTCGCCGAGCGCCTTCTCCCGCACGCGCCCGACGAAGTCGCGGACGACCGTGAAGTTGACGTCGGCCTCGAGCAGCGCGAGGCGGATCTCGCGCATCGCGCGCGAGATCGACTCCTCGTCGAGCTTCCCTTTCTTCCGCAGGTCGCCGAGAGCGCCCTGGAGCTTGTCGGACAGCGTGTCGAACACGACGGCGCATCGTAGCTGGGAGGTTTCCGGCTTAGACTCGGCGGATGGAGCGCCTGACACGGAAGACGGTGACGGCGCTGTTCGCCGATGTCGTCGGGTCGACGGCCCTCGGAGACGAGCGCGACCCGGAGGCCGTTCGCGCCGTGATGGGCCGCTACTTCGAGCGGATGAGCGCCGTGATCGCGCGTCACGGCGGCACGGTCGAGAAGTTCATCGGCGACGCCGTGATGGCGGTGTTCGGAGTGCCAAGCGCTCGCGAGGACGACGCGCTACGCGCGGTGCGCGCCGCGGCCGACATGCGCCTCGCGCTCGCGGAGCTGAACGCCGAGTTGCCGGTCCAGCTCTCGATCCGTACGGGCATCAACACCGGCCAGGTGGTCGCGGGCGGCGAGCACACGCTCGTCACCGGAGACGCCGTCAACGTGGCCGCGCGACTCGAGCAGGCTGCGACGCCCGGCGAGATCCTGATCGGACAGACGACCTTCGAGCTCGTGCGCGACGCCGTCGTCGCAGAGCCGGCGGGGCCTCTCGACCTCCGCGGCAAAGGCGAGCCGACGGAAGCGTGGCGCGTCGTCGCCGTCGTCCCAGATGCCCCCGGTCGATCGCGCCGCTTCGACACGCCGCTGATGGGCCGCGACGACGAGCTTGCGATGTTGCGCCAGTCGTTCAGACGCGTCAGGTCACGGAACGGTGCACACCTGTTCACCTTGTTCGGCGCCGCGGGCGTCGGCAAGTCCCGGCTCGCGCGCGAGCTCACTGCGGAGCTCGCGGGCGAGGCCACGGTCGTGATCGGACGCTGCTTGCCGTACGGCGAGGGGATCACCTACTGGGCGCTCCGCGAGATCGTTCGGTCGCTCCAGGGCGCCATGTCCGAGATCACCGACGTGGACGCCGAGATCCTGCGCGCCGCGGTGGGCGACGGCGAAGCGGCGGCCGGGCCGGAGGAGATCGCACGCGCGTTCCGTCGTCTCGTCGAGGCCGAGGCACGCCGACGACCGGTCGTGCTCGGGTTCGAGGACATCCATTGGGCCGAGCCGGCGCTGCTCGAGCTGATCGAACGCGTCGTCGACGGCCTGCGCGCCGCGCCGGTGCTCGTCCTCTGCCTCGCCAGACCCGAGCTGCTCGACGCGCATCCGCGCTTCGGCGGCGGGAAGGTGAACGCCACGACGATCCTGCTCGAACCGCTCGAGGACACGCACGCCGATGCGCTCGTGTCACGGCTGGCCGGCGACACGGTCGCCTCCGAGACGCGCCGGATGATCACCGACGTCGCCGAGGGCAACCCGCTGTTCCTGGAAGAGATCGTCGCGATGGTGGTCGACGAAGGGGCCGCCGCGGCCGTCCCACCGACCGTCCAGGCGCTGCTCACAGCGCGCCTCGAGCTGTTGCCGGAGAACGAACGCTCTGCGCTCGCGGCCGCGGCGGTCGCCGGACGCTTCTTCTCGGCCGACGCGCTCGAGCAGCTCGCGGGCAGTGACGCGCTGCAGGCGCTCGCGACACTCGAGCGAAAGGATCTCGTGCGTCCGCACGACGTGTCGTTCGCGAGCTC
>JAICUZ010000230.1 GCA_025935595.1 Burkholderiales bacterium | reverse complement strand
GCGATGGTCGACGAGGGGCTGATCACGCGCGAAGAAGCGGTGGCGCGCATCGATCCCGCCCAGCTCGACCAGCTGCTCCACCCGATGATCGACCCGTCGGCGCAGCTCGAGGTGGCGGCGACGGGGCTCAACGCCTCGCCGGGTGCGGCGAGCGGCGGGATCGTCTTCGACGCAGACTCCGCCGTCGAGCGCGCGAAGAACGGGCCGGTGATCCTCGTCCGCTGGGAGACGACTCCGGACGACATCCACGGGATGATCGCCGCGCAAGGAATCCTCACCGTGCACGGCGGCATGACCTCGCACGCCGCGGTCGTGGCGCGCGGGATGGGGAAGCCGTGCGTCGCGGGCTGCGACGACCTGACGATCGACGGCAAGACCGCGACGATCGCGGGCCGCAAGCTCGGCGAGGGCGACGTGATCACGATCGACGGCGGCACCGGACGCGTGTACCTCGGCGAGGTGCCGCTCGTGCCACCCCACATCAACGAGGATTTCGAGACGATCCTCGGGTGGGCCGACGACCTGCGGCGTCTGAGGGTGCGTGCGAACGCCGACAACCCCGAGGACGCCGCGCGCGCACGCGACTTCGGCGCGGAGGGGATCGGTCTCTGCCGCACCGAGCACATGTTCTTCGGCGAGCGGCTGCCCGTCGTCCAGGAGATGATCCTCGCCGACACCGAGACGGGGCGCCGCGCCGCGCTCGACCGCCTGCTGCCGTTCCAGCAGTCGGACTTCGAGGGGATCTTCGAGGCGATGGCGGGGCTGCCGGTCACGATTCGCCTCCTCGACCCGCCGCTGCACGAGTTCCTCCCGTCTGAGGAAAACGCCACAGACGACAAGCTGCGGGCCCGGATCCGTGCGCTGCACGAGTCGAACCCGATGCTCGGGACGCGCGGCTGCCGACTCGGGCTCCAGTTCCCTGAGATCTACGAGATGCAGATCCGCGCGATCGCGCGCGCAGCGCAGGCGGTGCACGAGCGGACTGGGGAGGCGCCGCTCGTCGAGATCATGCATCCGCTCGTCGGGTTTCGCGAAGAGCTCGCGCGGCTGCGTGCGCTCACCGAGGACGTGTGGGCCGAGGAGGCGCCGGACGCTGCGCGGCTGATCGGGACGATGATCGAGGTGCCGCGCGCCGCGCTGCGGGCGGACGAGATCTCGGAAGTCGCCGACTTCTTCTCGTTCGGGACGAACGACCTCACGCAGACGACGCTCGCGTTCTCGCGCGACGACGCAGAAGGGAAGTTCCTGACGCACTACCTGCAGGACCGGATCCTCGACCGAAACCCGTTCGAGTCGATCGACGTCGGCGGTGTCGGCGACCTGATGCGGATCGCCGTCGAGCGCGGACGCGGCGCGAAGCCGGGGATCAAGCTCGGCATCTGCGGCGAGCACGGAGGCGACCCGCGCTCGATCGAGTTCTGCCACGAGCTCGGGCTCGACTACGTCAGTTGCTCGCCGTTCCGCGTGCCCCTCGCCCGGCTCGCGGCGGCGCAGGCCGCGCTCGCGGAGTCCGGTACGGGCTCGTACGTCGCTGCAGGAGGTTAGTAGCGGTCGACGATCTCGTCGAGCGGTTTGCGGCTCAGGTCGGGCACGACCGCGTCGTCTGCCGGGTAGCCGACCGGGATCAGGATGAACGGCCGCTCGTTCTCCGGCCGGTCGAGTAGTTCGCGGAGGAAGCCCATCGGCGACGGCGTGTGCGTCAGCGCACAGAGCCCGCTCACCTGGAGCGCCGCGAGCAGGAACCCGACGGCGATGCCGACCGACTCGCGCACGTAGTAGTGCTTGATCTTCGTGCCGTCCGGTCCGGGCCGCCACGGCTGCTCGAAGACGACGATCACGTACGGCGCGTCGGTGATGTGCGTCTTCACCCAGTCCGTCCCGATCGGCTCGATGGCGTCCTTCCACTCGTCCGTCGCGCGGCGCTCGTAGAAGTCGCGCTCCTCCTTCTCGGCGGCCTCGCGCAGCTTCGCCTTCAGCTCGGGCTCGCTGACGAGTGCAAAGGTCCACGGCTGCTGGTGCGCCCCGGACGGTGCGGTACCCGCAACGGTGAGCGCGTTGTCGATCAGTTCGCGCGGGACGGGCTCGGGAGAGAAGAGGCGGACCGAGCGTCGCGCCCCCATCGTCTCCGTGAACTCGCGCGAGCGGGCGAGTGCCTCTTGAGGGTCGAGACGGTCCCACGCGAGCGGGACCGGGGAGTACCTCGAGCTCACTGGAGGTTGCGGGCTTTGGTGTACGCGATCACGACGCTCACTGCGATCAGCGCCGCGGTCGCACCGACCGTGTACAGCGCGGACGAGCGGCTGAACCGATGGAAGAGCCACATGAGGACGACGCCGCCGATCAAGCCACCGACATGCGCACCCACGGAGATGTACGAGGACAGCGCGAACGTGAAGACGAGATTGAGGACGATGAGGCCCGCGATCTGGCCTCCGGTCGCGATGCTGCCGCGCCGCTCGAGGATGAAGAGCGCTCCGAGGATCCCGAAGATCGCGCCCGACGCGCCGACCGTCGGGACGTAAGGGCTCCAGAGCAGGGCGCCTGCCGAGCCGGCAATGCCGGAACCGAGATACAGCAGGGCGAATTGCCACCGGCCGATCTGGATCTCGAGGATCGACCCGACGTAGTAGAGCGAGTACATGTTCAGCGCGATGTGGAGGTAGCCGCCGTGGAGGAACATAGAGGTCACCAGGCGCCACCACTCATTCTGGGTGATCCCGACCGAGTGGCCGTCCACGCAACAGCCGTCTCCGATCAGGAATCCGTGGTTGAAGATCCAGTTTCCCGAGAACGCACCGTTGATCGCGAGCTCAGCCACGGCGACTGCAACGTTGAGCGTGATCAGCGCGACGGTCACGGCGTTCAGCCGGCCCGAGCCGAAGTTCGTTGCGGAGCGCCCGGCAGCCTGTGTCACCTTGCGTACGCCCTGCGCCTTGCCCGAGTGGTCGGGGCAGCGCAGCCCGACCGCGGCCGGGGTCATGCACTCGTAACAGATCGGGCGTCCGCACTCGGAGCACGAGAGGCCCGTTTCGCGGTCCGGGTGGCGGTAGCACGTACGGGGCGCGTCCACGCGGCTAGCGTATCGGCGTGCGCGTAGACGTCGCGTTCACGCCCGCGGAGCAGGTCTCTGCGCACGTCGGCATCGTCGTCGACGTCGTCAGGGCGACGTCGTCGATCGCGCAGGCGCTCGCGTCGGGCTACGAGCGCGTTCTCTGCTGTGCGGAGATCGACGAGGCACGCGCGCTGCGCGAGGATCTCGGTGACGAGGCGGTCGTCGGCGGTGAGCGGAACGCGATCGTCGTCGAAGGGTTCGACGTCGGCGCCTCGCCGCGGGAGTTCGCCGGCCCGCCGAAAGCCCGCACCCTCGTCCTCACGACGACGAACGGCACGCGCGCGATCCTCACGGCTGCGTCCGAGTGCGACGTCGTCCTCCTCGGCTCGTTGCTCAACCTCTCGGCTGTTGCAGAGGCCGCGCGGCGCGAGAGCGGCGACGTCGCCGTCGTCTGCTCCGGCTTCAAGGGGACGTTCGCGCTGGACGACGCGTACTGCGCCGGGCGGATCGTCGATGCGATCGGCGGCGAGCCGTCGGACGCAGCCATCGCCGCCTCGACGCTTGCGGCCGCGTGGCCCGATCCGCTCGCGGGCCTGAACGCGCGCACGTACGGGCCTCCCGGGCTCGAGGACGACATCCGGCATTGCGCGCAGGTGGATTACGTCTCGGTCGTTCCGCGTTTCACAGGTATGAAAGGTGCTGCAGCGGAGATACGGGGGGACCATGACTGAAGATGCAACGAAGCTGTACGGAGCCGAGCACGTCCGCCGCTATCGCGAGACGAGCGGTGAGGTCGGCCACATCTGGAAGGAAGGCTCGACGATCCTGCTCCTGACGACGACGGGCCGCGCGAGCGGCGAGCCGCGCACGACACCGCTCATCTACGCAGAGGACGACGACCGCTACGTGATCATCGCGTCGCAGGGCGGAGCCCCGGAGGATCCCGGCTGGTACCGCAACCTGGCGAAGGATCCGCACGTCGAGCTGCAGGTGCAGGACGAGGTGTTCCCCGCGAGCGCGCGGACCGCGGAGGGCGAGGAGCGCGAGCGTCTCTGGGCGAAGGCAAACGAGGTCTGGCCGCACTATGCGGAGTACCAGCAGCGCACCGAGCGCATGATTCCGGTGGTCGTCCTAGAACGAGCGGCCTAGCAGCGTTCCCGCGTACACCGCGAGGAGGCCGACGCCGACGCTCGCGCCGGCATAAGCCAGTGCGATCGCGACGTCGTTCGATTCGACCAGCGAGAAGAGCTCCTGCGAGAACGTGGAGAAGGTCGTGTAGCCGCCGAGCACGCCGACGACGATCCCGACGCGGATCCACGCCGGCAGGTGGTGGCGGTCGACGAGCTGCTCGATCACGACGCCGATCAGGAGG
>JAICUZ010000248.1 GCA_025935595.1 Burkholderiales bacterium | reverse complement strand
GATCTCGCGTACGTCGGCGCGCTTCGCGACCTCGTCGAGCTCCACGACGTGCGACTCGTCGTTCCACTCACCGATCTCGACCATGTCATCCTCGCGCGCTCGCGCAGCGAGCTCGCGCCGGCGATCGCGCTCGTCCCGGACGAGGAGACCTCGGTGCGGTGTGCGGACAAGTACCTCGCCCATGCGTTCTTCGAGGAGCAAGGCATCGGGACGCCGCCGACATGGCTTCCGACCGATGTGCCCGACGACCTGCGCTACCCGGTGCTCGTCAAGGCTCGCAAGGGCTTCGGGTCACGTCACATCTACCGGGCGGCGAACGCGGCCGAGCTGGAGTTCTTCCTTCGTTACACGTCGGCAGACTCGATGGTGCAATCGGTCTGCCTCGGCGTCGAGTTCTCGATCGACGTCTTCTGCGATCTGGACGGCCGTTGCGTCGCGTCGATCCCGCGCACGATGATCGAGTCGAAGGGCGGCGAATCGATCAAAGGGATGACGATCAAGGACGCCGGGCTGATCGATTTCGGACGCAGGGTGTCCGAAGCGCTCCGCATCATCGGTCCGGCGAACGTGCAGTGCTTCCGCGAGCCAGACGGAACGCTCGAGGTCACCGACGTGAACCCGCGCTTCGGCGGCGGCTTCCCACTGCCGACGGCGGCGGGCTCGCGCTATCCCGAACTGGCAGTGGCGCTCGCGAACGGTGAGACCCTCGAGCCGCGCCTCGGGGATTTCCGGGAGGGCGTGGTGATGACGCGCTTCTTTTCGCAGGTGATCCTCGAGGAGATCGACGGAGCGCTCGAGCCGGTGCAGACCGAGGCGGTGCCCGGCGAAGCGTGAGACAAGGTCTCGCGTTGCTCCTGGTCGGGGCCACGGTCGTTCTTGTGGGGTGTGACTGGCACCGCGATACGCCGACGACGACGATCCGAAAGCCGGCGGCCCCTGTGCGCCGCATCCAGCGCGTCCTCGTGACCGTCGTCGACGGCGATACACACAGACGCGTGCCGCACGTGCGGGTGCAAGTCGGCCGTCGCACTGCCTATTCGAACCGCTCCGGTGTCGCGAAGATCCCGCTCAAGCGCCGCTCGCCGCTGGTCACCGTCGCGTCGAAGCGCGGCTACGCCACCCGCGCGGTACGCCTCGCGTTCCACACACATCCGAAGTCGACGATCCGCATCTACCAGCGGAGGCTCCAATGGTCGATGTACGGCGTCAGCCCACCTCGGAGCAACTCGCAGACGGCGATCAAGCTGCGCCCCCCGTTCCGTGTCGTGTGGTCACGTGCGCTCGGCGGGCTCGTCGAGTTCCCGGCGGTCGTCGTCGACGGGATCGCGTATGTCGCGAACGCGCGCGGCACGGTACGCGCGCTCGACATGCGCACGGGTGACGTGGTGTGGCGGCACGACACACCACGCGGGAAGATGGCCTCGTCACCCGCAGTGTGGGGAACGTCGGTCGTCGTCCACGGGATGGATGGGCACGTGTGGATCCTGCGCCGCAGCGACGGCAAGCTCCTGTGGCAGTACACCGTCGGCTCGCCCGTCGAGTCGTCGCCGGTCGTGATCGGAAAGGGCATCGACGTGTTCGGCGCCTGGAACGGCACCGTGACCGCGCTCGACCTCCGCACGCACCGCGTCCGCTGGCGCCGCAGGTTCGGCTGCAAGATCACCTCCTCCGTCGCCTACTCGAAGAGCACGGTCTACCTCGGTGACTACTGCGGGCGCGTGCTCGCCCTGCGCGCCGCGAACGGCGCGCTGCAGTGGTCACGGTCGGTCAACGGTCGCGTCTACGGGACACCGGCGGTCGCGGCGGGACGCATCTTCGTTCCGAGCTCGACCGGCGGCTCGATCACGGCCTTCTCGACGCACGGCCGGCGCCTCTGGTCACGCTCGACCGGGTCGTACGTCTACTCGTCGCCTGCGGTCGCGCATGGCCGGGTCTTCTTCGGCTCGTACAACGGCGTCTTCTACGCGGTGTCGGCGCGAAGCGGCCGCACGCTCTGGACGCACGGGACCGGCGGCCCGATCTCCGGCGCCGCGGTCGTCGTCGACGGCGTCGCCTACGCCGGCTCCTTCTCGCATCGGATCGTCGGCGTGAACGCCGCCACCGGACGGGTGGTGCTGACCTTCCCGCACGGGGAGTACGTGCCGGTCTCCGGCTCGGGCCGGCGGCTTCTCCTCCACGGATACTCGCGCGTCTTCGCCGTCGAGGCGCGATGAAGCGCGCCGTGATCGCCGGTGCAGTGCTGCTCGTCCTGGCCGCGGGCGGCGCACTCGTCGCCTGGTACCTGCACGTGAAGCACGCGTCTCGTGACGTGAAGGGATCGTCGACCGTCGAGTTCGTGACGACCGAGGCGGCGCCTCCGCCTGCTCCCGAGCCCGGCATTGCGTGGCCGACGTACGGGCACGACGCGGAGCATCTGCGCTTCGGGAACGGGATCACGCTCGCCCCGCCGTTCCGGCGCGTCTGGTTGTTCCGCGCGCAGAGCCTCGTCGAGTTCCCGCCGGCGATCGGCTACGGCCGGCTGTTCTTCTCGAACAACGCCGGCGTGCTGTTCGCGATCGGCGCGAAGAACGGGAAGCGCGCATGGAAGCTGAGCAGCGGTCGCTGCGTCGCCTCGTCGCCGGCGCTCGACCGCCACGTCGTCTATCAGGCGTATCTGAACGCACCGCCGTGCAACCGCAAGCCGAGCCCCCCGCTGACGGGCGAGGTCGTCGCGTACACGGTGGGCACCGGCCGCGTCCTCTGGCGGCGCGCGATCGGCCCGTCGGAGACGTCGCCGGTCGTGTCGCGCGCGTCGATCTTCGTCGGTGACTGGAACGGCCGGGTCTGGGCGTTGCGCCGAAAGACCGGCAAGACGCGCTGGGTGACGAAGCTCGGCGGCCAGGTGAAAGGCGCGGTCGCGATCTCGGGCAACCGGATCTTCGTCGGCGACTACTCGGGGCACCTGTACGCGCTCAGCTACGCGAGCGGCAAGGTCCTCTGGAAGGCGAAGGTGCAGCCGCGGTTCGGCGGCGGCGGCAACTTCTATGCGACGCCGTCGGCCGCATACGGCCGCGTCTACGTCGGCGCGACCGACGGCAAGGTGTACTCGTTCGGTGCCGCGAGCGGCAAGCTCCGCTGGTCCCAGTCGACCGGCGGCTACGTCTACTCGTCGACCGCGGTGTGGCGCGACCGCGTGTACGCCGGCTCGTACTCGAAGCGGTTCTTCTGCTTCGACGCTGCGACGGGCAAGGTGCTCTGGCAGTTCAAGGCGAACGGGCAGATCTCGGGGTCGCCGACGGTGATCGCGGGCCGCGTGTACTTCGCGACGCTGTCCGGGCGCACGTATGCGCTCGACGCCCGCTCGGGCACGCTGCTCTGGACGTTCCCGGACGGCAAGTACTCGCCGGTGGTCGCCGACTCGAAGCGCATCTACCTGATCGGCTACGCGCGCATCTACGGGCTCGTCCCGACGGCGACACCGGGGACGGTCACCGCGGCGGAGCTGCGGCGCATCGAGCACGAGGGCATCCGCGTCAACCGCTACGCCTCGCGCAAGGCCGCGTCGGCGCACGGCGGCGTGCAGGTGTGCAACGTCGTCCTCCGCAAGCACGGCGCGAGCGCAACCCGGTTCTGGAGCACCGTCCGCTCGGTGCAGAAGGCCTGCCGAGGATAGGTAGGGTCGCGCGATGCGGTACGCGGTCACCGGTGCTGCCGGGTTCATCGGGTCACACCTCGCGGAGACACTGCAGGCGTCAGGCCACGAGGTGGTCGGCTACGACAGCTTCACCGACTACTACGACCCCGCCCTGAAGGAGGAGAACGCGCGCGAGCTCGATGTGCGGCGGGTCGACCTGGGTCGGGCACCGCTCGACTTCGGCGGGTTCGACGCCGTCTTCCATCTCGCCGGGCAGCCGGGCGCGCGCAGCTTCGGCCATGTGTTCCCCGACTACTTGTGGCGGAACCTGCTCGCGACGCAGCGCGTGTTCGAAGCGGTCGGACAGGCGGAGATCCCGGTTGTCTGGGCAAGCTCGTCGTCGGTGTACGGCGACGCCGAGACGTATCCGACGACGGAAGACGTCGAGCCGCGCCCGAACAACCCGTACGGCGTTACCAAGCTGTCGTGCGAGCATCTGCACGACACGTACGCGCGCCTGTTCGGGCTGCGCGCGGTC
>JAICUZ010000284.1 GCA_025935595.1 Burkholderiales bacterium | reverse complement strand
GACGTAGCCGGCGCCGCCTGTCGCCATCAGCATGCGCGAAGGTGTACCATGCCGACCCCCACGGACAGCCTCGAGGCGGAGAGACACCCATGGCGACGCAGGCGAGCGAGACCACACTCGAAGGACATCTCGAGGGCCTGAACCGGATCCACCGGGGCAAGGTCCGAGACATCTTCGCGGTGGACGAACATCACCTGCTGCTCGTCGCGACCGACCGCGTCTCCGCCTTCGACGTCATCCTCCCCCAGCGCATCGCCGACAAGGGCAAGGTGCTCACCAGCCTGTCCGCGTTCTGGTTCCGCGAGACCGGCCGCTACGTCCACAACCACATGGTCGAGACGGACGTGAAGAAGATGCCGGAGGCCGTCGCCAAGCACGCGCGCCTGCTGGCCGGCCGAACGATGCTGGTGCACAAGTGCACGCCGCTCAAGGCCGAGTTCGTGGTGCGCGGCTACCTCGCCGGCTCGGGCTGGAGCGAGTACCAGAAGACCGGCGCCATCTGCGGCCACAAGCTGCCCGCGGGCCTGAAGGAGGCGGACCGGCTGCCCGAGCCGATCCTCACGCCCACCACCAAGGCGCCGCACGGCCAGCACGACGAGAACATCACCATCCACCAGCTCGCGCACATGCTGGGCGTGGAGGTCGCGAGCAAGGCCGGCGCGCTGGCCATCGACCTCTACAACCACGCCGCGGCGCTGCGGCCGTACGCCGACACGCTGCGCGGGCGCTCGATGCTGGTGCGCCGCACCGAGCCGGTGCAGGTCGAGTGCGTGGCGCGCGGCTACATTTCCGGATCGGGCTGGAAGGACTATCTCGCGACCGGAGCGGTCTGCGGCCATCAGCTGCCCGACGGGCTCGTCGAGTCTCAGCAGCTCCCGCGCCCGATCTTCACCCCCGCCACGAAAGCCCAGACCGGTCACGACGAGAACATCGACCGAGCGGCGGCAATCGAGCTCGTCGGGGAGGAGCGCTACGACGAGGCCGAGGCGACCGCGCTCGCCCTCTACGAACTCGTCTCGGAGCACGCACGCGAGCGCGGCATCATCCTCGCGGACACGAAGCTCGAGTTCGGCATCGACGAGACCGGTGCGCTCGTGCTCGGCGACGAGGCGTTCACGCCCGACTCGTCCCGGTTCTGGCCGGCGAATGAGTACCGCGCAGGCGAAACGCCGCCGTCGTTCGACAAGCAGTTCGTCCGCGACTACTGCGAGTCGCTCGGCTGGGACAAGACGCACCCGGGCCCGGAGCTCCCCGACGACGTGGTCGACGGCACCCGCGCGCGCTATGTCGAGGCGTTCGAGCAGTTGACCGGACTGTCGTTCGACGCGTACGTCGCCGACCCGGCCGTGGTGCTCGGATGAGAGCGACGGTGCTCGTCCGGCCGAAGCCGGGGATCCTCGATCCGCAGGGGCAGGCGGTCGAAAGCTCGCTTCGCCATCTCGGGTTCGAGGTCGCCGATGCGCGTGTCGGCCGGCTCGTCGACGTCGAGCTGACGACCGACGATCGCGACGAGGCGCAGGCACAACTCGAGCGCATGTGCGAACAGCTTCTGACGAACCCGTTGATCGAGAGCTACGAGATCGCGTTCGGCGCCGGCGCGTGACGGAGCGGCCGCGGATCCCCGTCGTCGTCTTCCCGGGGTCGAACGACGACCGCGACGCCGCGCAGGCGCTCGAAGGCCTTGGTGCCGACGCACCCCTCGTCTGGCATACCGACGACGCGCTGCCCCCCGGGACTACGGCCGTCGTGCTGCCGGGCGGCTTCTCGTACGGCGACTATCTCCGCTGCGGAGCAATCGCGCGGTTCTCGCCGATCATGCGCGAGGTCGCAGCGTTCGCCGCGGAGGGCGGTCTCGTGCTTGGGATCTGCAACGGCTTTCAGATCCTGACGGAAGCGGGACTGCTCCCAGGGGCGCTGCGAGCGAACGCATCGCTTTCGTTCGTGTGCCGCGACGTGCCGCTCGTCGTCGGGAGCGTCGACACGCCGTTCACCATGCGCTGCGAGTCAGGCCAATCGCTGACGATCCCCGTGAAGCACGGCGACGGCTGCTGGTTCGCCGACAGTGAGCTGTTGGCCGAGCTCGAGCACGACGGGCAGATCATGCTCCGGTACGGCGCGGGCACGAATCCGAACGGATCGATCGGCGACGTCGCGGGCGTTACGAACGCCAACCGAAACGTGTTCGGTCTGATGCCGCACCCGGAGCACGCGGTGGATCCGCTGCTCGGCTCGACCGACGGCGCGCTGCTGCTCGGTTCGCTCGTCGATGCGGCTCGATTGTCGGTCGGCTCACTCGTCTAGGCGGCCCCTCCTGTCAGGAGCGCCGTCAACGCCGGCGCTTTCTCGAGCGCGTCGCGGAGCCGGTCGAGGTCACGCGCACGCAGGGTGACGGGCCCACGCCGAACGACGCCGTCGGTGGAGTACGCGATGCGTACCAGGCGTTCCCCACGCTCGGTCTCGAGCAACTCGACGACCGAGCTGAACCGCCGATCGCCCGCCCGTTGTGGCAGCGCCACGCGCTCGACGAGCGTCGCTGCACCGAAGGGAGTCGCCGTCTTTGCCACATAACGACCGTAACGACGCACTTGCAACAGGTGTGAAACGCCTTCGTCAGAAAAGTGTGAAACACCGTCCACATGAGGTTTCGGGGCAGCCGAAAGCGTCGAATCACCTGCGGTGCGCGGTTTCCTCTCCTGTCTCGGTGCGGTCGCGCTCGTCTGCGCGGCGACTCCGGCCGTCGCGACGAGTGCGCCGGGCATCGCCTACGGACTGACCGACGACGCGTGGCTCGCGAACGGCCCCGGCACGGTCGACGACCGGGTGGCGACGCTCGGCGGGCTCGGCGTCCAGGTCGTTCGCTTCACCGTCCGCTGGGATCAAGTCGCGCCGACGGAGCCCGCAGACCCCACCGACCCGCAGGACACCGCGTACGACTGGTCGACGACGAGCAGCGTGCTCGACGCGTTGCACGCACACGGGATCGACGTCGTCCTCCAGCTCGACGGTGCCCCGCCCTGGTCGAACGGCGGCAAGCCGTCGAACTACATCCCGACGAGCGTGAAGCCGTTCGGTGCGTTCGCCGCCGCGGTCGCGCGTGAGTACCCGTGGGTGACGAAGTTCCAGATCTGGAACGAGCCCAATCAGGCACGCTGGCTGCGGCCGACGTCGGCGTCGCTCTACGTCACTCGCCTGTTGAACCCGGCGTACGCGGCGATCCATGCGGCCACTGCGGGCGCGAAGGTGGCGGGCGGGGGCACTGCGCCGCGAGGCTCTACGGGTGGAGTGTCGCCGGTCGCCTGGATCACCGCGATGCACCGCGCGCGTGCGCGGCTCGATGTGTACGCGCACAATCCCTATCCGCTCGACCCGAAGCGCGAGACGCCCCTCCGCGCGCCGGGATGCAAGAGCTGCACGACCGTGACGATGGCGACGCTCGACCGGCTCGAGCGGCTCGTCG
>JAICUZ010000050.1 GCA_025935595.1 Burkholderiales bacterium | reverse complement strand
TGCGTTCATCACGGCGTGGAACGAGTTCTTCCTCGCCCTCGTCCTCCTCCAGACTCCCGGACGCACCACGTTGCCGCTCCTGCTCGCGCGGTTCGTCGGCGTCGAAGGGATCGTCCGGCTCGGCCCGCTCGCAGCGAGCGCGCTGCTCGCCACGCTGCCGAGCCTCCTTCTGTTCACCGTCATCCAGCGCTGGCTCACGCGCGGCCTCATGTCCGGGGCGGTCAAAGGCTAGTGCACGTCTCAAAGAAAGGCGGATCCTCGATGCGCAAGACCGTTGGGCTCTGTACGGCGATCGTGCTGTGCGTCGCCCTCCTCGCTTCCACGGCGCAGGCCGGGAAGTCCAAGTCGAACGTCACGAATCTGAGCTTCGCGACCTACGTGTGGCAGCCCACGACTGTCAAGGCGATGAACACCATCGTCTCGTCGTGGAACAAGTCGCACCCGAACATTCAGGTTCATATCGTCCCGGTCGACGTCAACTCGGTCCACGACAAGCTGCTGACGAGCTTCGTCGGCGGCGCGGCGGCGGACATCGTCCACGACGAGGCCGCCGACATCGCCGGGTTCACCCAGCAGGGCTACCTCGCGAACCTGACGCCGCTGATCCCGAAGAAGCTGAAGGCCGAGATCCCGAAGTCGGTCTGGGACGTGACGAACTTCGGCCACAAGATCACCGGCGTGCCGATCATGCTCCAGACCTACAACGTCTTCGCCAACATGACGATCCTCAAGGCCGCGGGGATCAAGGCGCCGACCGTCGCGACTCCGTGGACGTGGACGCAGTTCCGCGCCGCGGCGAAGAAGCTCTCGACGAACGGCAACTACGGCGTGTGCTGGGGTCTCCGCTCGCCGACCGCGCTCATCCAGACGATCTCGATGAACTGGGGCGGCCAGTGGAACTACCTCGAGGGCGGCAAGTGGGTCCTCAAGGTCGGCCAGGGCGAGCGCACGACGCTCACCACGATGCACGACATGATCTACAGCGACAAGTCGGTCGATCCGGCCGGCGTCGGGCTCTCCGGCTCCGCCGTGCTGCCCGCGTTCTTCGCCGGCAAGTGTGCGATGACCGTGCAGGGCAACTACCAGTCGCAGGGCATGATCGAGCAGGCCCCGAAGGGCTTCAACTGGGCGCTGTTCCCGGTGCTCAAGGGGAAGTCGCAGGATCAGGCGGCCAACCCGCAGACGCTGTCGATCTCGGCGCAGAGCCAGCACAAGGCCGAGGCGATGCAGTTCATCGCCTACGCGCTCAACTCGACGAACATGGCGAAGCTGTCCGCGGGCGACTGGCTGATCCCGGCCGCGCCGTCCGCGGCGAAGATCGTCGTCAAGCAGACGAAGCACTACGGCAGCTGGAAGAACGCGGTCGCCGCGGTGCCGTCGTTCAAGAAGGCGAACTGGGTCACGCTCGGCCCGTACGCGCGCTGGAAGGCGGAGGTGGCAACGCCGGCGTTCCGGCAGTACCTCTCCAACCAGATCGACCTCAACTCGCTGACGCAGAAGCTCGTCGACGGGTGGAACTCGATCCGCGGGTAGAGAATGGCCCTTTCGGGGCCGGCCTTCGGGCCGGCCCCGAGACGGTCTCGACGAAAGGGAGCGTGTGAACGGGAACGGGGTAGTCGATCGCGCAGTGGCGGCGCTCGCAGGCGCCGCTGTCGGCGACGCGCTCGGGGGCGCCACCGAGGGCTGGGAGGCCCGTGAGATCCGGGAGCACATGGGCGGCTATGTCGAGGGCGTCATTCGCTCGATCCGCCACCAGCGGAACGCGCTCAAGCCGTTCTCTCCGTTCTGGAAGGGCGACGGCCACGTCACCGACGACACGCTGATGACGCGCGTGCTCGTCCGCGCATACGCGCTGAAGCGTGATCACCTCGACGCGTACGACGTCGAGCGCTACGTCGTGCCGGCGATCGTCGACGAGGCGACCTGGATCCCCGAGCTCGATCGCGAAGATTTGCTGTACCACCGTCTCTTCCTCGCGGAGAAGTGGCTCGTGCTGAAGCTGCGCTACGGCCACGCCGACCCGCGCGACGCCGGGGTCGGCAATATCGTCAACTGCGGCGCAGCCATGTACATCGCGCCGGTCGGGATCGCGAACGCGGGCGGGCCGGACGCCGCCTACGCGGAGGCGATCGACCTCACCGGCGCGCACCAGTCGAGCTACGGGCGTGAAGCGGCGGGCGTGCTTGCCGCGGCGCTGGCTGAGGCGATCGCTCCCGGGGCCACGGTCGACTCCGTGGTGGCAGTCGCGCTGCGCCTCGCGAAGGACGCGACGCGTTCGGCGATCGACGCGGTCGTCGACACGGCGGCGAACCTCGACGGCTGGCGGGACGGTGGCCTCGAGGCGCTGCACGCTGCGTTCGCGCCGTTCGACTCGGTCGGCGAGCACTACGCGCAGCCGGCGCAGAACGCGCGGATCCCGAGCCGTCTACACGCGATCGAAGAAGTGCCGATTGCGCTCGGGCTGCTCGTCGCGACGCGAGGCGACTACTCCGAGACGATGCTCGGCGGCGTGAACTACGGCCGCGACTCCGACTCGATCGCGTCGATGGGCGGCGCCCTCGCGGGAGCGCTCGGCTCGCAGGTGCCGCGGGCGTGGATCGAGGAGGTCGGAGAGGCGAGCAAGCTCGATCTCGAGGAGCCCGGCCGGACGATGGCGGAGGTCGCCGAGGAGATCTTCATCAAGGACCGCGCGCGCCTCGACGAGCGTGGGCGTGCGTTCTCGCCTTCCGAGGCGCCTGCTTGAGAGTGACCTGGATCCAGCCGGAGGACCTCGTCGGTCACGAGCTGCGCCAGGCACGGGAAGAGGGAAAGGATGTCGACGCGATCGAGGAGCGCTGGCTCGCGGGTGGCGGTCGGCCCGCGCCGCCACGCGGCGCGTCGCAGGAGCCGGTCGCAGACGCGGTGCGGGAGCTCGCGTTCGAGCTGCTCGACGAGCTCGACGCGCTGCCTCGACCGCTCGCGTCCGACGAGCCGGAGGAGCTCGAGGCGACCCTCGCCGCTGCGGCTCCGGTCGCGGGCCGTGCCGGAGACCTCGAGCGCATCCGCGGCGCATGGCTCGGACGCGCCGCGGGGTGCGTGCTCGGCAAGCCGGTCGAGAACATCCCGCGCGAAGGGATCCGGGCGCTCGCGCAGGCGACGGGTAACTGGCCGGTGAGAGGCTGGTTCACTGCAGAAGGGCTCGACCCGGCGGTCGGCGGGCGATGGCCGTGGAATCGCGCGAGCCGGCCGACGAGCCTCGCCGAGAACATCGACGGCATCCCCGAGGACGACGACCTCAACTTCACGATGCTCGGCGTCGTTCTGCTCGAACGCGTGGGCGCGAGCTTCGGCACCGAGGACGTCGCGAAGCTCTGGCTCGACTTCCTGCCCGCCGGCCGCATCTTCACCGCCGAGCGCGTCGCGCTCCGCAACCTGCTCGAGGCGTTCGACCCACCCGTCACCGCGACGCGTCGCAACCCGTTCCGGGAATGGATCGGCGCACGGCTCCGCGTCGACGTCTACGGGTGGGCGTCCGGCGGCGATCCGGTCGCCGCCGCGCGCATGGCGTGGACCGATGCGCGTCTCAGCCACACGGCGAACGGCGTGTATGCCGCGATGTTCATGGCGGCCGCGCATGCAGCATCGCTGTGGGCGTCGACGCCGGCGGAGTGTGCCGACGTCGGCGCGTCGGTCGTCCCCCGCGGCAGCCGGCTCGCGGAGGCGCTCACCTTCGCCCGCGGGCTCGACGGAGAGTGGGAGTCACGGGTCGACGCGATCTTCGATCGTTACGGCCGGTACCACTGGGTGCATGCGATCAACAACACAGCGCTCGTCGCCGCTGCGTTGTACGCGTTCGACGATTTCTCCTCCGCCGTGTGCGCAGCTGTGCAAGGAGGCCTCGACACCGACACGAACGGAGCCGCGGTCGGGTCGATCCTCGGTGCACTGCGGCCGATCGACGAGCGCTGGACGGCGCCGCTGCGGGGGCGGTTCGCGACGTCGATTCCAGGCTTCGACGGCATCACCCTCGACGAGCTCGCAGCGCGCACGCGTGCGGTCGCATGACCGTTCTCGACCCGCTCATCCCGCGTCCGATCGACCTGCCGACGCCGATCGACGGCGAGCTCGACCGGGCGAAGATCGTCGCCGCTCCCGACGACCCGGCCGACTGGCCGGACTGGCGCGACCGGTTGCGCGAGTGGCGCGAGGAGGCGCGCGCCGGGTACGACGGAAGTGCGTACGACCGCCTTACCTGGACGCAGCGGTGCTTCTCCGTCGCCCTCGTCTGGCTGTGGGACGAGCGGCTGTACGACCACGCTGTCGGCCGGTTCACGCCCGACCGCCTCCTCGACGAAGGCGAGCGCGAGTTCGGCGGCTACGACGGCGTCGTGCTCTGGCACGCCTATCCCGTGATCGGCATCGACGATCGGAACCAGTTCGACTGGTACCGCGACGTGGCGGGGCTGCGCGAAGTGGTGGCCGCGATCCAGGCACGAGGAGTGCGCGTCTTCGTCGACTACAACCCGTGGGACGTGGGCACGCGTCGCGAACCTGCCTCCGACGCGGCGACGGTCGCGGCGGTCGTGCAGGAGCTCGGCGCAGACGGCGTCTTCCTCGACACGATGAAGGAGGCGATGCCGGAGCTCCGGGCGGCGCTGCCCGACGCGGCGTTCGAGGGCGAGTCGACGCTGCCGCTCGAGCGCATCGGCGACCACCACCTGTCGTGGGCTCAATGGTTCGCCGACTCGCCTGTGCCCGGCGTCATCCGCGCGCGCTGGTTCGAGCAGCGGCACATGCTGCACCACACGCGGCGCTGGAATCGCAGTCACCTCGAGGAGCTGCGGAGCGCGTGGCTGAACGGCGTCGGGATGCTCGTGTGGGAGAGCGTCTTCGGCGCGTGGGTCGGCTGGAACGAGCGGGACCAGGCGCTCCTGCGCGGCATGCTCGACGTGCAGCGACGTCACGTCCGGCTGCTGACCCACGGCGAGTGGACGCCGCTCGCGTTCCACAGCGATGACCTCGCGGTGGTCGGCTCTCGGTGGACCGACGGCGACGACGAGCTGTGGACGCTTGCGAACCTGCGCGACGAGCCGTTCACCGGAGACTTCGAAGGGCGTGTGCTCGAGCTGCCACCGCTCGGCCTCGCGGCGGTCACCACCGACGGCGTCGTCTCGTTCGGCGATGGGGACGCGACGTACCCGTTGCGCAACTCCGTACGCGTCGAAGCGCCGATGGTGCACGTCGCCGACATCCCTGCCGGCTTTGTCGCGGTCGACCCGCGCCCGACCCGCTCTCGCTTTCGCCGTCGAGAGACCGGGTGCTACGGCGACGTGCCGTACGTCGAGGAGTGGAAGCCGCTGCCGCCGCGGCTGCACGACTTCGTCGAGGTAGACCGGCCGGCGCCGCGCGGCCGCTTCGCAATCTCGGTGCGCGAGGAGCCGGTCGTCGGGCTCTCGCTCGCCGAAGCACGCGCGTATGCCGCCGAACGCGGCGCGCGCCTGCCGACCGAGGACGAGTGGCAGCTCGCGGCCGAGCACGGCGTCCTCGAGCGCAGCGAGCCGCTCGTCTGGAACTGGACCGAGAGCGAGCACTCGGACGGCATCACGCGGTTCGCGATCCTGAAGGGCGGATCCGCGTTCCGCGCCGAAGGCTCCGAGTGGTATGTCGACGGCGGCCCGCAGCCGCCGGAGTTCTCGCTCAAGTACCTGCTGCCCGGGCCGCTGCAGCGCTCGCCTCGCATCGGCTTCCGCCTGGCCGTCGACCTGTGAGGCCGCTCGAGGGGATCCGCGTCGTCGAGGCAGCGACGCTGTTCGCGGCGCCGATCGCCGGGATGCTGCTCGGCGACTACGGCGCGGACGTCGTCAAGATCGAGCACCCCAGCCGGCCGGACCCGGCCCGAGGGCACGGCCCGGCGAAGGACGGCGTCGGCCTGTGGTTCAAGACGCTCGCGCGCAACAAGCGCCTCGCCACGCTCGACCTGTCGCAACCCGCGGGACGTGACGTCTTCCTGCGCCTGGCCGAGCGCTCCGACGTCGTGATCGAGAACTTCCGGCCCGGCACCCTGGAGCGCTGGGGGCTCGGCTGGGACGAGCTTCGAGCGGTGAACGCGCGGCTCGTGCTCGCGCGCGTCAGCGGCTTCGGACAGCGCGGCCCGTACGCGAGCCGACCGGGTTTCGGGACGCTCGCCGAAGCGATGAGCGGCTTCGCGTCGCTGAACGGCCAGCCCGACGATCCGCCGCTGCTGCCGCCGCTCGCGCTCGCCGACGGCATCGCCGGCTTCGCGGCGGCGTTCGCGATCCTCGCCGCCTTGCGTGCACGCGATGTCACCGGCGAGGGACAGGTCGTCGACACGAACCTCGTGGAGCCGCTGACGCTCTTGCTCGGGCCGCAGGTGACTGCGTGGGACGCGCTGCGCGAGCTCCAGCCGCGCACCGGCAACCGCTCGGGCCACAACGCGCCGCGCAACGTCTACCGCACGGCCGACGATCGGTGGGTGGCGGTCTCCGCCAGCGCGACGTCGATCGCCGAGCGTGTGCTGCGGCTCGTCGGTCGTCCCGATCTCGTCGAGCGGGACTGGTTCGCGACCGGCGCGGGCCGCGTCGCGCATGTCGACGAGATCGACGCCGCGGTCGCCGAGTGGATCCGTGCCCGGTCTCGCGACGACGTGCTCGCGGCCTTCGAGGCGGCCGAGGCCGCGATCGCTCCGGTCTACGACGCGGGCGACCTCGTCGCCGATCCGCACTTCTCGACGACCGGCGCGTTCGTCTCGGTCGAGGACTCGGAGCTCGGCCGGGTGCTGATGTCGAGCCTGGCGAGCCGCCTGTCCGCGACGCCCGGCTCGGTCGAGTGGGCCGGCCCCGCGCACGGCGCCCATACTGCGGAGGTGCTCGCGGAGATCGGGATCGACGATGCCGAGCTCGAGCTGCTGCGCAGCGAGAGGGTCGTGTGAGCGCGCCGCCGCTCACCTGGCTGTACGTCCCGGCCGACCGCCCCGACCGTGTCGAGAAGGCGATCGCGTCTCGTGCGCATGCCGTCATCGTCGATCTCGAGGACGGCGTATCGGCTGCGGCGAAGAGCGAGGCGCGGGGGAACCTCGCCGAGCTGTTCCGCGCGGCGCGCGCGAAGCCTGTGTACGTGCGCGTGAACGCCGGCGACGACGACGACCTCGCGGCGGTTGCGGCTCTGCCGCTCGCGGGTGTGTTCCTGCCGAAGGTCGAGCGGCCCGAAGACGTCCCGGCGCTACCGGCGGTGCATGCCATGGTCGAGACCGCGCGTGGAGTGGAGGCGGCATTCGAGATCGCCGTGCATCCTTCGGTCCGCGGTGTCTCGCTCGGCGAGGCGGACCTGCGGTCGCAGATCGGTGCCCTCGAAGAGGGGCTCGACTACGCGCGGTCGCGCATCGTCAACGCGGCTGTGGCCGCGGGGCTGCCGCGGCCACCGCAGTCCGTCTACATGAACGTCCGCGACCTCGACGGGCTCGCGGCGTCGTGTCGCCGCGGCCGCGTGCTCGGCCACCTCGGCCGGAGCGCCATCCATCCCGACCAGCTCGAGGTGATCGAGCATGGGTATCTGCCGACGCGCGAAGAGGTCGATCGCGCGCGGGCGGTCGTGTCGAAGCTCGAGTCCGAAGGCGTCGGTGAGGTCGCAGGCGGACTGTTCGTCGACCCGGCGCTGGCGGGCTCGGCTCGGACGACGCTCGCGCTCGCCGACGCTTACGGCGTCGCCGAGTAGACGGCGGCGGCGGCGCGGACCTCGTCGCCGACCATGAGCCAGATCGTCTCACGGTCCTCGAGCAGCTGCACGGGCTCGCCGAGATCGATCGGTTGCCGATACTCGAGCGCTGCACGTACCGGCGCGGCCAGACGCTCGGCGAAGCGGTCTTCGACCGCAACCCAGTACGCGGCGTTGTTGATGTGCCCGAGCCGGTCGACGTCGGTCGCGCGGAACGACCAGTCGCTGCCTTCGTGCTCGTGGGGCATCGGCAGCGTGAATCGCGTCTGAGCCCGGTTCCCGGCGGCCGACGCTCCGTAGATCTCGAGGAACTCCGGGCCGAGGCGCTTCGGCCGCAGGTCGTGGTCGAGGTGGATCCAGATGCTCTCCGCCTCGACGCGGCCGCCGGCCTCACCTCGGATCGAGTAGCGCCGCGACGCCGCCGAGCCGGCGACGCCGCTGCACCACGTCTCGAGGGTGATCCAGTCCTCGGGCCGAAACGCCTCGTGCACCGTCAACTCGGTGCGCCGCACGACCCACACGTGCGAGTCGTGGTCGAACCCGGCGTCCAGCCAGTCCTCGGACGCGACGTCCTGCAGGTAGCGCGCGATCGCATCGGTGCGCAGGCGGCCCGTCGCCTCCGTGTCGGAGAGGCTGATCCGCCGACGCGTCGCGAAGCGCCGGCTCACGAGCTCAGGCGGTCGGCGACCGCCTGAGCGACCGCAGCGTGCCCGTCCGCGTCGAGGTGCTCGACGTCGTCGTGCACGACCGGGTACGACGTGACGCCGTCTAGGTCGAGCAGCGGGCAGTCGAGCTCTTCGGCGAACGACGGCCCGAGCGAGTGGCCGTCGAACGGAGGCGGAACGAGGACGAGCGGCTCCGCGTCACATCGCCGCACGATCTCGACGAGGCGCGCGACGCAGCGCGCGACGCGGTCGTCGTCGATGAAGTTGACGTCGTTCGTGCCCAGGAAGATGACGACGACGTCGACCGGTGCGTGCGAGTGCAGGCACGGCAGGAGGTACGGCAGGCCGTTCCGACCCTCGGAGTCCGGCCGCTCGATCGTCGCCGTGCGGCCGTTCAGTCCTTCGGCGATCACGTCCCAGTCGTCGCCGAGCAGGTGCTGGAGCTGGTTGGGCCACCGCACGTCGCGCGGGTGGCGTTCGCCGTCCGAGCCGGGGACGTAGCCCCACGTGTTCGAGTCGCCGAAGCAGACGACGGTCTTCATCGACGCAGGCGAATTGCGTTCAGGTCCTGTTCGCGAATCTCGTCCGCGCGCGCGAGCAGGTCGTCGACGTCGTCGTGCTCCGCGTGGATGTAGCGGCCGGCGAGCGCGTCGTACCGTCCCGTCGCGAGCTTGCGGACGAGCTCGGGTGCGAGCTCGGGCGGCGTCCACGGCGCGTTCGCCGGGAAGTTGGAGGTCATCTCGGTCTGCACGAGCCCCGGGCTGAACACGAACACCGGGATGTCGAGCCGGTTGTTGAGCGTCTCCCCGTACCGGCAGATCGCGGCTTTTGACGCGCTGTACGCGGTGCTGGACAAGCCGGGAAGATATGCGGAGCCGCTGCCGGTGATCACGATGCGCGATGCCCCGGCGGCGACCGCGGCGTCGCAGCACAAGTGCACGCCGAGCACGTTCACCTCGAACGTGTGCCAGAAGTCCGCTTCGCCGCCGACTCCGGCGTTCGCGACGAGCAGGTCGGCGTGGCCGATCTCGCCGAACGCCTTCGTCACCGATTCGGGTGACGCGACGTCCATCGGCACGGCACGTCCGCCGGTCTCGGCGGCGATCTTGTCGATCTGGTCGCGCGTGCGCGCGGAGACGACGACCGACCAGCCGTCGCCTGCGAGCGCCCGCGCGATCGACGCGCCGATGCCGCGCCCACCGCCGGTGATGACTGCGATTCCGGCGTAGGCTTGACGGAGCCGGATATCACTATCAGGCAACTGCTGCTCCGATCGACTCGAGGGACTCCGGGTTCTCCAGTGACGACAGGTCGCCGGGGTCGGTCCCCAGCGCGGTCGCTTTCACTGCGCGCCGCACGATCTTCGCCGAACGCGTCTTCGGGAGGGCATCGACGAAGAAGACGCGGTCCGGCTTGAACGCCTTGCCGAGCACGTCGGCGACGTGCGCTGCGACCTCGGCTTCCGTCGCCGACGCGCCGGGCAGGAGGCAGCAGAAGATCCACGCCGTCTCGCCCTTCACCTCGTGCGGGACGCCGATCGCGGCCGCCTCGCGCACGGCGGGATGGCCGACGGCCGCCGACTCGAGCTCGGCGGGGCCGATGCGCTTGCCGGCGATGTTCATGGTGTCGTCGGAGCGGCCGTGCAGGAACCAGAACCCATCCTCGTCGACGGAAGCCCAGTCGCCGTGGACCCACACGCCGGGAAATCGCGACCAGTACGTCTCGATGAACTTCTCCGGGTCGCGCCAGAAGCCGCGCGTCATGCCCGGGAAGGGCGCGCGGCAGACGAGCTCGCCGACCTCGCCCGTGCCGACGAGCGACGTGCCGTCGTCGGCGACGACGTCCATCGCCATGCCGAGCGCCGGCCCGCCGACGGAGCACGCCTTGATCGGCGCGATCGGCGTCGGCGAGAGGAAGCACGCGCCGACCTCGGTGCCGCCCGTGCAGTTGATGATCGGGACGCGCGAGCCGCCGACGTTCTCATGGAGCCAGCGGTACGGATCCGGGTTCCAGGGCTCGCCGGTCGTGACGAACGTGCGCAGCGACGAGAGGTCGCTCGTCGGATCGCCGTGCGGGAGCAGCGCGCGCGTGAGCGTGGGTGAGATGCCGAGTGCGGTGACCCGTTCGTTTTCGACCGTCTCCCAGATGCGCTGCGGCGTTGGCCAGTCCGGCGCGCCTTCGGCGAAGACGATCGTGCCGCCGAGCGCGCCGACGCCGACCACCGTCCACGGCCCCATGATCCAGCCCATGTCCGTGGCGAAATGCACGATGTCGTCTTCGTGCACGTCGGCCTGGTAGGCGACCTCGCGCGCGATCGAGACGAGGAAGCCGCCCTGCACGTGGACCACGCCCTTCGGCTTGCCGGTCGTGCCCGACGTGTACGTGAGGAGGTAGGGATGCTCGCTGTCGACGTCGAGCGCCGGCAGCGTTCCCGGCTGCGTGTCGAGCTCGAAAGGAGCGAGCACGACGTCGGCGGTCGAGCCGGCGAGGGACATCGCCTCTTCGAGGATCGCGAGCATCGGCACCGGCTTGCCGCGTCGCGACGAGTCGCGCTGCGTGATCACGACCTTCGCTTCGCTCGCCTCGAGCCGCTGCGCCACGGCGGGCGCGGCGAAGCCGGAGAAGATCGGCACCTGGATCGCTCCGACGTGCGCGATCGCGTGCGAGGCCACGGCGACGTCGGGCGACATCGCCAGGAAGATCCCGACGCGGTCGCCGGGCTCGACGCCGAGCTCGACCAGCCGTTCGGCGAGACGTGTGACGTCGCGCGACAGTTCGCGGAACGTCAGCGTGCGGCGCGAGCCGTCTTCGCCGAGCCCGACCGCGGCGAGCGCATCCGGTCGTCGCGCCGCCCAGCGATGGACGCAGTTGTGCGCGATCGACACCGTCGAGCCGACGAACCACCTCGCCCATTGCGGGCCGCGTGAGTCGTCGACGACCTGTTGCCACGGCGTCGAGAACTCGAGTCCCATGTCCTCGACGCAGCGCGGCCAGAACCAGGCGGGCTCCTGCCATGAGCGGCGCTGCAGCTCCGCCCAGCTCGCCTCGCCGGACGCGCGCAGCAGGCGGGTCGCGTTCGCGTGCTCGATCGTCGCCTCGTCAGGTCTCCAGACCACCTCCGCCACGCGGTTAGCGTACTTGTGGGCCTTGGTTAGCCTCCGCCGACCCAGCGGGTACTACCTTGACGGGGAGGTGATCGGATGAGAGCGCGTCTCGTGACGCCCGAGAACAAGAAGTGGTGGACGCTCGCCGCAGTTTCGGTCGGGTTGTTCATGATCATGCTCGACAACACCGTCGTGAATGTCGCGCTGCCTTCGATGAAGCAGTCGCTGCACATGTCGCTGCAGGAGCTCGAGTGGGTAGTCGCCGGGTATGCGCTGACGTTCGCGGCGTTCATGCTCACCGGCGGCAAGCTCGCGGACTACGTCGGCCGCCGCCTGGTCTTCATGAACGGTCTGGGGGTCTTCACGGGCGCGAGCCTCGCGTGCGGCCTCGCGCCGAACGGCGGCTTTTTGATCGGCGCTCGCGTCGTTCAGGGGCTCGGCGGGGCGCTGATGAACCCCGCGACGCTCTCGATCATCACCGCGACGTTTCCGCCGCGCGAGCGCGGCAAGGCGATCGGCATCTGGGCCGGCGTCTCGGGGATGGCGCTCGCGATCGGGCCGCTCGTCGGCGGCCTCCTGACCCAGCACGTCAACTGGAACTGGATCTTCTTCGTCAATGTGCCGGTCGGGATCGTCGGCCTGGTCGCGGTCCCGCTCTTCATCGAC
>JAICUZ010000152.1 GCA_025935595.1 Burkholderiales bacterium | reverse complement strand
GGCCCGGCATCCCGGCCGACGTGCGCGCACGGGTGTTCGACCGGTTCTACGCGGGCGGTGGACCGACGCGCGACGGTTTCGGGCTGGGCCTCGCGATCGCGCGCGACTCCGCGACGGCGATGCGCGGCCGTCTCGAGCTCGAGTCGACCCCGGGCTCGGGCACGACCGCGAGGGTGGTGCTGGAGCAGCCGTGAGCAGGCGCATCCTGGTCGCCGACGACGAGCCGGACCTGCTCGAGCCGGTCGCGTACGCACTGCGCCATCACGGGTTCGACGTGACCACCGTCACCGACGGCGAGCGCGCGCTCGGGGAAGCGCGCAGCGGCAACTACGACGTCCTCATCTGCGACGTGCTGATGCCCGGAACGCTCGGCACCGACGTGTGCAGGATCCTCCGTGCCGAAGGCGACCTGCCGATCATCCTCCTGACGGCGAAGGACGCCGAGGTCGACCGCGTCGTCGGCCTCGAGCTCGGTGCCGACGACTACGTGACGAAGCCGTTCTCGGTCGCGGAGCTCGTGTCGCGCGTGCGGGCACTCCTCCGTCGCCGCGACCTCGACCGGGCCAACGCGTCGTCGGCGACGCTCGAGGTCGGCGGCGTGACGATCGACTATGCACGTCACGTCGTCGAGGCGGATGGGGAGGCCGTGATCCTGACGCCGTCGGAGTTCACCGTTCTCTCGCTGCTCGCCGAGTCGCCGGGGCAGGTGTTCTCGCGGTCGCAGATCATGGAGCGCTTGTGGGACAGCCCGCATACCGGCAACGGCCGGGCGGCGGACGTGCACATCTCGAACCTGAGGCGAAAGCTCGAGCGCGACCCCGCACACCCGGCGCGGATCGTGACGGTGCGCGAGTTCGGGTACAAGCTCGTCGCGGTGTGAGCGAATGCTGACGCGGCGCTAACGAGGACCTGAGCTCGCGCGGCGTAGCCTGGCAGGCATGGTGACCCTGTCGACTGCACGAGTCCTGGCGCGCTGCAACGGGTTCACCGTCGTCGCCGATCGCGAGGTCGTCGGCCGCGTCGCTACACCGGTGTTCTCCGGCACGAGGCTCCTGCCGGACTACCTCCTCGTCCGGCTCGCCGAGTCGATCCCGGGCACGTTCTGCGCGATCCCGACGGCCTTGATCGGTGACGCCGATGCCGAGTCGGAAATCGTCGAGCTCGAGATCGGCGTGGACGAGCTTCGCGCGCTGACGGAGCACGACGTCTAGTCGGGTAGCAGCGGCATCTCGATCGCCTCACCCCGCCCGACGAGGACGCCGCAAGTGATCGCCTTCGAGCCGAAGCGCTCGCGCACGACGTCGATCGCCTCGTCGAGCTCTGCGCTTCTTCGGGCTTCGAAAGCGAGCGCGAGCTGACGCGGCAACGCGTCGTCCAGGTTCGCGACGGAGATGCCGACGAGCGTCACGCCCCGCTCTTCGAGCATCGGCATCGCTTCGCCGAGGAGGTCGCGCGCCGTGCGCAGCACGGTCTCGGTGCTCGCCGTCGACTGCAACAGCGTGTGCGAGCGCGTCGCGCGCGTGAAGTCGTCGAAGCGGAGCCGAAGGACGACGGTGCGACCCACCCGGTCCGCTTTCCGCATCCGGCGCGTGACGCGGTCGACGAGCGCGACCAGGTCGGCATCGAGCTCGCCCGGCGTCCACGGACGGCGGCCCCGCGCGCGTTGCGAGCCGATCGAGCCCCGCCGCCTTCGCGTCTGGACTCGCCGCGCATCGCGGTTGTGAGCGAGCGCGTACAGTTGCCGCGCCTGGGCCCGACCGACAAGCGCGACGAGCAGGCCTTCGTCCATGTGGGCAACCTCGCCGACGGTCGAGATGCCGACGTCACGCAGCTTCCGCGACGTCACCGGCCCGACGCCCCACAGCCGCTCGACGTCGAGCGGATGCAGGAATGCCGGCTCCTCGTCGGGCGGCACGAGCAACAGGCCGTCCGGCTTCGCGACGCCGCTCGCCACTTTCGCCAGAAACTTCGTCCGGGCCACGCCCACGGTGATCGGGAGCCCGACCTCGTCGCGCACGCGGCGACGCAGCGCGCGGGCGATCTCGAGCGGTGTGCCGACGCATCGCTCCATGCCGCGGACATCGAGGAACGCCTCGTCGATCGACAGCGCCTCGACGACCGGTGCGATGTCCTCGAACACGCGGAACACCGCCTTCGACGCCTCGGCGTACGCCCGGAACCGCGCCGGCACGACAACCGCCTGCGGACAGAGCTGCCGCGCGCGCCGGGCGCTCATCGCGGTGCGCACGCCGAAGGCCTTCGCCTCGTAGCTCGCCGCGAGCACCACCCCCGGGCCGACGATCACCGGCCTGCCCCGGAGGCCCGGCTCGTCGCGCTGCTCCACCGCGGCAAAGAACGAATCCAGGTCGGCGTGCAGGATCGATGACACGAACGCATGTTCGCATAGCTGGACGTATCGTCCAACCATGGCGGAGGCACGCCTCGCCGAACTGGTCGCAGCGCTGTCGCTGGGAATCGACCTCGGCTTCGGCCAGCCGATGGAGCATGTGCTTCGCCAGTGCCTGATCTCGCTACGGCTCGCCGAGCGGCTCGGACTCGACGAGGCCGAGCGCGCCGACGTCTACTACACCGCGCTCCTGATCAACGTCGGCTGCCACTCGGATGCCCACGAGCAGGCGAAGTGGTTCGGCGACGACCTCGCGTCGAAGTCGATCAAGTACGACCACGAGCCGCGCAGCCTGCGCATGGTCGCCACCGGCCTCAGCTACCTCGGCCACGGCCATCCCCCGCTCCACCGCTTCAAGCTCGGGCTCGAGTTCGTCGTGTCGGGACACCGCGACGTCACCGGGATGATCCAGTCGCACAGCCAGATCGCGCGCATGCTCGGCGAGCAGCTGCGACTCTCGGACGGTGTGCTCTCGTCGCTCTCGACCGCATACGAGCGTTGGGACGGCCGCGGCTGGCCCGGCGAGCTGAAGGGCGAGCAGGTACCGCTGCCGGCGCGCATCTCGCAATTCGCCGAGTTCGTCGAGGTCGCGAACCGCGTCCGCGGGCTCGACGGCGCAACGAAGCTCGCCCGTCAGCGGCGTGGGAAGCAGTTCGACCCACAGGTCGCCGACGCACTCGTCGCCGACCCACGCGAAGTCCTTCCGCCGCCGGACGAATCGTCGAGCTGGCGTGAAGTGGTCGAGTCGGAGCCCGGTCTCGCAGTGCTGCTCGACGATGCGCAGCTCGACGAGGCACTCGCCGCGATCGCGAGCTTCGTCGACCTCAAGTCGCCGTACTTCCTCGGTCATGCGCGCGCGGTCGCCGACCTCGCCGCCGAGGCCGGGGCGCGCCTCGGCGTCGGTGAAGACGAGGTGCAGCGTCTCTGCCGCGCCGGTCTCGTGCACGACTGGGGCCGTCTCGGTGTCTCGAATGCGATCCTCGACAAGCCCGGCCCGCTCGGAGTCGGCGAGTGGGAGCGCCTGCGGCTGCAGACGTACATCACCGAGCGCATGCTCCAGCAGTCGGAGGCACTCGCGCCGCTCGCCCGCGGTGCGCTGCCGCCGCAGCTCGGGCGGATCCTCGACGCAGCGAACGCCTACCAGGCGATGCGCGAGCCGCGGCCGCACCGCGAGGCACTCGAGCCGGACCGCGCGGCGGCGGAGCTACGCAACAGCCCGCTCGATCGCGAAGCGGTCGAAGCGGTGCTCGCGGCCGCGGGCCACCGCGTCGCGCGCCGCCGCGAGGGGCCGGCCGGGCTCACACCGCGCGAGGTCGAGGTGCTGCGACTGCTCGCGCGCGGCCTCTCGAACAAGGAGATCGCCCAGCGCCTGTCGATCTCGCCGAAGACCGTCGGCAACCACGCGGATCACATCTACGCGAAGATCGATGCGCAGTCGCGCGCGGCGGCCGCGTTCTTCGCGATGCAGCAGGGACTCCTCCCGGAGGAGGAGTTCCCCGCCCGCGTTGCGGCCTAGGCCGGCTGCAGCGACTTGAAGTTCTGCATCATCACAGCCTCCGTCTTCGCAAGTTCGTCAGCCGGGCTGAACATCAGCACCTCGCTGCCCGGTTGATGCTTGACCGGGATGTGACCGGGAGGCGTATAGAACGCGTCGCCTGCCTCGTACGTCTCGTCGCGGTCGGCGAACCGGAACGTGACTTTGCCGGCGAGCACGTAGCCCCAGTGCGGGCACTGGCACATGTCGTCGGGCAGGCCCTTCATGAGCGGCGTCCCGTCGACGTCCTCGTGGAAGGTGGCGAACCCGATCCGGTAGCCGTCGACCTCAGCGTTGCAGTCCGTGACCGGCCCGAACTCCTCTTTCTTCGCCGTCTCCTTGGAGACCTTGGACACTGCGCACTCCTTTCGAATCGTGGTGATTCGAGCGTAGGAACCATCGAGCGGCGCGGCATGAGGCATTCGCCTCATCTTTGGGATTGAATTGCGCGATGGAGCCGTTCGGCCCGCAGTGGAGCCTGCTGGCACTTGCCCTCTCGCTCGGCGCGTTCTAGGCGAGCAACGCGCGCCCGGCGGGCGTTACGTGCACCGTGCCTGACTCGATCCGGATCAACCGGTCGGCGAGCGCGCATCGCCGCGACGAGCGTGCGCAGTCGACGCATTCGCACCCCCTTGTCGGTTCCCGTTCAGGAAACCGCGCGGATCTAAGGCGCGATCTAGAACTGCCTAAGAGTGGGAGCCGCCCTGACCGGGAGGCGGCCCGGGAGGCCCAAGGATGTCGAACCCGGCCCGGTCGGCGACCGACATCAGCCGCACCATGTCCGGCGGCCCATCGAGGGGCGGGGGCAGGACGCGCTCGGGCGCGAGCTCGCCCACCTCGCGGAGGAAGGGCTCGAAGTGGAACGGGAGGAGGCCGATCAAGACCTTCGCGCCGTCGGTCTCGCCGTAGAAGGTGTGCGGAACGCCCTTCGGGCCGAACGCGACCGAACCGGGAGTGAGCGAGTGCTTGGTATCGCCGACCCACACGGTGAACTCGCCCTCGAGGACGTAGAACCATTCGTCCTCCTCGCGGTGGACGTGCCACGGGGACCCTTCGCCGGCCCGAACCGTTACCTCGAGCAGACCGAAGTCGCCGCCGGTGTCGGCGCCGCACACCTTGACCACCTCGTACATGCCGAGCAGCCAGTGCGCCTCGCCCTCACCCGGGCCGAGCGCAAAGCCCTGCTTCGTCTCGACGGCCGACATCCTTCGCTCCTTTCGCTAGTATGCGAGGCAACTGTCCATTGGAGAACAGTTGCATAGCGAACTATCTCAAAGCGAACCACCTCTGTCAAGCCCCTCACCCGAGCGGCTACGGACTTGGCGCCTCTACTTCGAGAGCGCCCTCGCGCTGATGAGCGTGCTCGACGACGAGCTCGAACGCGACGCCGGGATCCCGATGCGCTGGTACGACGTGCTCGTCCACCTCGAGGACGAGCCGGACGGTCTGCGCATGAACGAGCTCGCTGAACGGATCCTCTACAGCAAGAGCGGGTTCACGCGGGTCGTCGACCGGCTCGAAGAAGAAGGACTCGTCAGGCGCGTGCGACCGGAGAACGACCGCCGCTCCATCCTCGTCGTCCTCACTGACGCCGGACGCAAGATGCTCGACCAGGCTCGGACGTCACACCGACGCTCGATCGAGAAGCACTTCGCAAGCCACCTGTCGGACAGCGACGTGAAGGCGCTCGCCCGCGCACTCGAGAAGCTGAGCGCCCACGTGCGGCCGCTACGGCCGGGCCGCGTTCGCGGCTAGTGGAGCGAGCGCCGGCCCCGCGCCTTACACCCGGCGGAGAGCCGTTTGCCGACGCGTGAAACGGACTGGTGTCTAACACCTCAGGTGTCAGACACCTCCTAGGCGACCGCGGACTCGCCGAGGAGCATCTTCACCTCGGCGTAGAAGTCCGGTGCGGGCTTGACCTTGTACTGCGGCCCGAAGGCGTAGACCTTCTTCCCGTGCGACGTGATCAGGTCGGCGTAGACCGGCGACTCGCCCGGGAAGTCCTTGATCAGCGCAGCGAGCTCTCGGATCGTTCCCGCGCCCGCCTTCGTCGCGTCGATCTTCAGCCACACCTCGCGCTTCTCGGCGACCGCTTCGAACGCGGCGATCTCCATCGCGACCAGCTTCGTCTCGCCTTCCTTGCGGTCGATGCGGCCCTTCACGATCAGGATCCGGTCGGTCGTGCACAACTCACGCGCACGGTCGTATGTCGAGTTGAAGACCACCGTCTCCACCCCGCCCGTCACGTCCTCGAGCCGCAAGAAGACCATCGCGTCGCCGCGCTTCGTCGTCATGTGCCGCAACGCGGCGACGATGCCGCCCACCGTCACGACCTCCCCGTCGCGGCGGCGATCGAGCTCGCCGATCGTCGCGTCCGACTTCCGCCGCAGCTGCTCGCGGATCCCGGACAGCGGATGCTCGGAGACGTACAGACCGAGCACCTCCTTCTCGAGGCGCAGCAGCTCGTTCTTGTCGTACTCGTCGGTCGACAGCGTCGGATGCTTGCGCGGGATCTCCTCGATCGGCGCGAGGTCGAAGATCGAGCCCTGCCCGGCGAGGCGGTCCGCCTGGTACTGCTGGCCGAGCCGCACCGCGTCCTCGAGCACGTCCAACGCCGCCTTCCGTGATCCCGGGAGCGCACCGCACTTCACGAGCGCCTCGAGCACGCGCTTGTTCGACACCGACGGGTCGACGCGCTCGGCGAAGTCCCAGATCGACTCGAACGG
>JAICUZ010000352.1 GCA_025935595.1 Burkholderiales bacterium | reverse complement strand
CTCGGGATCTACGGCGTGCTCCTCTACGGCGCGCTCCTGCTCTTCGGGGTGACACTGACGCTGCCGGGCTTCGCCGGCCTCGTCCTGACGATCGGCGTGGCGGCGGACGCCAACGTCGTCATCTTCGAGCGCATCAAGGAAGAAGTGCGCGCGGGCAAATCCGTCCGCGGAGCCATCTCGAGCGGCTATCGCAAGGGCTTCAACACGATCGTCGACGCGAACGTGGTCACGATCATCACCGCGTTCGTCCTGTTCGCAGTCGCGACCGGCGGCGTGAAGGGCTTCGCCCTCATGCTGATCATCGGAACGCTGATCTCGATGGTCACGGCCGTCGCAGTGACCCGCGCCCTCCTGGGCGTCCTTGCCGGCTTCCGCTGGTTCAACAACCCGGCGTTCATGGGCGCCAGCGCCCAGAAGATTCCTGCGTGGCAGCGGGTCGACTTCATCGGCCGCACCAAGTACTGGTTTGCGGTCTCGGGAGCGGTGCTCCTGATCGGAATCGGGTCGCTCGCGCTCCAGGGGCTGAACCTGGGCATCGACTTCAAGGGCGGCAGCCAGTTCTCGTTCAAGACGCCCCAGGCGCATCAGATCCAGGACGTCCGGGCCGAAACCACGAAGCTGGGCATCGGCGACGCGATCATCCAGGGGCGCGGCACCGTCGAGAACGGGGCCTACAAGTCGTTCCAGGTGCGGACGCCGTCGCTCGGCCAGCAGGAGCAGACCGACCTCACTGCCGCCCTCGCGTCGAACCTCGACGCCACCTCGGTCGGCGTCAAGAACGTCTCGGCGAGCTTCAGCCAGCAGATCCTGAAGGGCGCGATCCTCGCGATCTTCGTGTCGCTCGCGCTGATCGTCATCTACGTCACGCTCAGGTTCGAGTTCAAGTTCGCCGTGCCCGTGCTCATCGCGCTGGTGCACGACATCTTCATCACGCTGGGCATCTACTCGCTGACCCAGAGAGAGGTGACGAGCGCGACCGTCGCGGCGATCCTGACGATCCTCGGCTACTCGATCTACGACACGATCATCATCTTCGACCGCGTGCGCGAGAACATCCCGCTCATGCGGCGGTCGAGCTTCGCGGCGATCGCGAACCAGTCGCTCTGGGAGACGATCCGCCGGTCGCTCGCGACGACCTTCATCACCCTGCTTCCGGTCACGTCGCTCTTCCTCTTCGGCGGCGACACCCTCAAGGACTTCGCCTTCGCGCTCCTGGTCGGGATCATCTCCGGCGCGTACTCGACGATCTTTATCGCGACCCCGTTCCTCGTCGTCCTGAAGGAGCGCGAGCCCGAGTTCGCCAAGCGCAAGAGCGCAGGCCTGCTCGAGAAGGTCGAGGAGCCTGACCTTCCGCAGGAGGTCGAGCCCGAGACAGTTCCCGTCGAGGAGGCCCCCGTTGCCGCAGCCGTTCCCGTCGAGGTCCCGGTGGAGGACGGCGAGGACGGCGAGGGCGTGCCGGCGAGCGCGGCCGCAAGGCGCGAGGCTCGCCGGAAGCGACGGCGTGCGAGACCCCATGGACGAACCAGGTAGCGAAAACCACGACGCGAAGTCGCTCCGCGGCGTCGCGGAGGACGCGCTTCTCGCCGCGCTCGGCGCGGTTGCGCTGACCAAGGACCGCGCTGACGAGCTCGTCCAGGAGCTGGCCGGCCGCGGGAAGATGACGGGCGACGATGCACGCGAGCTCGTCGACGACGTCATGGGCCGCTGGCGGGGCGACGCCGTGCGCATGAGCGAGCGCGCCGGCTCGACGCTTTCGACCCTGTTCCGCGAGGTGGGCCTGATCACGCGGCGCGAGTACGAGGAGCTCGAGCTCCGTCTGGCGCAGGTCGAGCACCGGCTGCGCCTCGTCGAGAAGAAGGACCAGTGAGCTCCCGGCCGGCTGTCCGTCAGCTCGGCCGCCTCTCCGAGATCTCGCAGGTCGCGGCCAAGCACGGCTTCGGCTACTTCTTCGACACGCACCGGCCCCACGGGCCGCGTTCCCGTCGCGCGCGGGAAGTGGACGTCGCAACGGACGGCTCGAACCGCGGCCTCCGGGTTCGGCAGATGCTCG
>JAICUZ010000294.1 GCA_025935595.1 Burkholderiales bacterium | reverse complement strand
GGTGGGCTCGAACCACCGACCTTCGGACTAGGAGACTGTCGACGCGGAGCGTCGAGCGAAGTGAGTAGCGGCGGGTGGGCTCGAACCACCGACCTTCGGACTAGGAGACTGTCGACGCGGAGCGTCGAGCGAAGTGAGTAGCGGCGGGTGGGCTCGAACCACCGACCTTCGGGTTATGAGTCCGACGCTCTAACCAGCTGAGCTACGCCGCCAGGCAGGCTGCATTTTACCGACGTCCTTGCCGTTTCGTACCCTGCGAGCATGGCCGAGACGGAGATGTGCTGGCGCTGCCCGACGCCGATGGCGTTCGTGCACGGAACCTGGCAATGCCCCAGATGCAAGTTCAAGCTCGGCTGCTGCGAAGGCGAGGCGCAGACGAACTGCGACGTTCAGCCCACGGTCGCGACGCCGAGCACCGCGCGCACCTGAGCCTGGATCTGCCACGGGTCGAGTGACTCGGCCGGCAGCTCGACCACGAAGGCCTTCTCGTGCAGCGCCGTGTTCTGCCAGCGGGTCGCCGCACCCGTCGGCCAATTGACCGACGCGTACCGCATGCCGCTCAAGCGCGCGTAGCGGCGCGCGACGGCCTCCGACCCGCCCCAGGCACGCACGCGGTTCTCCGCCTGGTGAAACCAGATCGTCACGTCGGGATGGATCCGCCTGATCAGCGCGACGGCAACGCGCGTCTCCGGCTGGCGTCCGTTCGGGAACGTCCGGTTCAGATCGACGCCGTTCGCATTCAAGCGACGCCTGATGTCGTACCCGTCCGGGTTCAGGTCCGGCAGGAGCCAGAGATCCTCGCGCGGATGCGTGCGCAGAAGCGCGTTCACCACGACCATCCCCTCGCATTCGTTCCCGTGGATGCAGCCGACGACCAACACGCGCGGCCCCGGGCCCGCCAGATGCAGAACCTGAATCGGGCGGTGCTGCGCCGACCAGCCGATCACGACGGCAGCGGATAGTGTCGAGAGCATGACGGTGATCGAGGCCATCGATCTGCGCAGGACATACCGTACGTCGACCGGCGTGATCCGGCGGAAGCCGCTCGAAGTCGAAGCGGTGCGCGGGATCTCCTTCGCAGTCGAGCAGGGCGAGCTGTTCGGCCTGCTCGGCCCGAACGGCGCCGGCAAGACGACGACGATCAAGATGCTGATCACGCTCCTGTTGCCGACGAGCGGCCAGGCGCGCGTGCTCGGCCGCGACGTCGTCGAGGACCCGCGTGAGGTACGCAGGCGGATCGGTTACGTGTTCGGCGGCGACCGCGGCCTCTACGAGCGGCTCTCGGCGCGCGACAACCTTCGCTACTTCGCGGAGCTCTACGGCGTCTCCGGCAAGGCGCAGCGCACGAGGATCGACGAGGTGCTCGAGCTCGTCGGCCTGAAGGGCCGCGAGCAGGAACGCGTCGAGGGGTACTCGCGCGGCATGCGGCAGCGCCTGCACATCGCGCGCGGGATCCTTCACGACCCGGAGGTCGTGTTCCTCGACGAACCGACGATCGGCGTCGACCCCGTCGGCGCACGCGAGCTCCGCACGACGATCGGCGACCTGATCGCCGCCGGGAAGACCGTGCTGCTGACGACGCACTACATGTTCGAAGCCGACGCGCTCTGCGACCGGATCGCCGTGATCGCGAAGGGACGCATCGTCGGCGAAGGCACACCGGAGGCATTGAAGGCGGGCGTCGCCGAGGGTCGCGTAACCGAGATCGACGCGTTCGGCGTCGACGACGCGGCCGTCGCCCGGTTGCGCGCGATCGCCGGCGTCACCGCCGTGACCGTCGAGGAGCGCGAGCAGAAGCAGCTGCTCGTCGTGCAGACGACCGGCGAGCGCGAGCTCACCGCTCCACTGCTCGCCGAGCTCGAAGGGTTCGAGGTCGGGCGCGTCTCGACCCGCGAACCGACGCTCGAAGACGCGTACATCGCGCTCGTCACGGCGGAATGAAGCCGCTGCGCGTCTTCGCGACGGGCTTCGTCCTCCACTTCAAGAACCTCTCCGCCTCACCATTCATGGTGGTGACCGCGGCGATCTGGCCACTCGTCTACGCCACGCTCGCGTTCCTGATGTTCCGCGCCACGCACCAGGCGCCGTCGCTTCTCTACGCAGCGCTCGGCGCGGCCGTGATGGGAATCTGGTCGACGACCGCGACGAGCGCAGGCGGCGCGATCCAGCAGCAGCGGAACTGGAAGGTGCTCGAGCTGCTCGTCGCGGCGCCGTCGCCGCTCATCCTCGTGCTCGCACCGATCACGGTTGCGATCGCCGGCATCGGCGTCTACTCGATCGTGACCACGCTTCTCTGGGGACGGCTGCTCTTCGGCGTCCCGTTCCACGTGTTGCATCCGGCGCTGTTCCTCGTGTCGATCCCTGCGGCCGTGCTTTCGATCGGCCTGCTCGGCCTCGTTCTTGCATCGGTCCTCGTCCTCTACCGAGAGGCAAGCGCCTTCTCACAGGCGCTCGAGTACCCGGTCTGGATGATCACCGGGATGCTGATCCCGTTGTCGTTGCTCCCGGGCTGGATCCACCCGATCTCCTGGGCGCTCGCGCCGACGTGGGGCATGCGCGCCGTCAGGCGCGCTGCGCTTGGCGGCGCCGTCGGGACGCCGCTTCTCGTGTGCGTCCTGCTGAGCGTCGTCTACGCCGTGCTTGCGATCGTCCTCATCCGCCACTTCGAGCGCCTCGCGCGCGAGCGCGCAACCCTTTCGCTCTCATGAGGGCCTGGCTCCGCGTCTTCTTCATCGGCGGCGCGATCAGCTTCCGGGCGCTGTTCGCGTGGATCCGCCCGTGGGTCTACATCCCAACGCTCGTCGTCGGGCCGACCACGCAGGTCCTCTTCTTCGCGTTCCTCGGGCGCACCGCGCATCTCGAGGACGACGCCTGGTTCGTCGTCGGCAACGCGGTGCAGTCGGCCTCGCTCGCCGCGCTGTTCGGGATGGGCTTCGCGATCGACGGCGAGCGCTGGATGCAGACGCTCTCCGCCGTGCTCGGCACACCGGCCAGCCGTTCGGCGCTCTTTCTGGGACGCGCCGTTCCCGTGCTGCTCAACGCCTCCGTCTCGGCGGCGACCGGGTTCGTCGGCGGCGCCCTCTTCCTCGGCTTCCACCCGCCCCTCTCCTCGGTGCCCGGTCTCGCGTTCCTCGTCCTGCTCGGCGCGTTCGCGTGCACCGGGCTCGGGATGCTGACCGCCGCCGTCGGGCTCCGCATGCGCGACGTCCCGATCATCGCCAACCTGACGATGGCCGTCCTCCTCATCTTCTGCGGCGTCAACGTC